>JADFIX010000920.1 GCA_022566435.1 Planctomycetota bacterium | reverse complement strand
TGTCCGCCTCGCCTTTCGGTTGCAGCCCCCGCAACTCGAGTCGAACCATCACGTGAGAGTCGATCATACCTTTTCGCCAGGCTTCGTCCTTCACCTCAGGTCGAGGCGCCCGCTTGGGCGGAACGAACGACCAGAAGTTGTCGAACTCGGCGCCCTCGAGAATCCATTGCTTGAAAAGCTGTTGCTCCTCGAGGCTCAGTTGCCTCTTGTCGGAATCGGCCGGCGGCATTCGTTCATCTTCGTCATCGGTCGTGATGCGATACCAGAGCTGGCTGGCTTTCAGGTCCCCCGGTTTGATCGCGGTCGAGCCTTCATGTGTCCGCAGCGCTCCGTCTTCACCGTCCGGCCGGTCGAGACGCAGCTCCGCTTGGCGGTTCTTTTGCGTCGTACCGTGACACTGAAAACAGCGGTCTGCAAGAATCGGGCGAATGTCGCGGTTGAAATTGATGCGAGCCGCATTGGTGCTGCCGGTCAGAAAAGCGCTCAGCAGTGCAACAGTCGTGAGTGTTCTCATCATTCTTGCTCTTCCTTCGATCAATGTTCACCACCACTGCGCGTCTTCAAAGTCCCTTCTCCTCTGGGGAGAAGGTTAGGATGAGGGGTCGGCGCGGCATCATGTCACCTCTCCCTTTGGGAGAGGTCGCGGCCAGAGCCGCGGGAGAGGGTCTTTTTCGGGTTTGATAAAGTGAAATGGTTTGCACTGATTAAGGTCGCCCTCTCCCGGCCGCTACCGCGTCCGACCTCTCCCAGAGGGAGAGGTGACTGGATCTTAACTCATCAAGCAATAAGACTTAAAAGCGTACGATCTCCCAGCGGGAGAGGGAGCCGTCTGAAGACACCCTCTCAGCGAGTTTTTGACACACTGAATTTACCTACCAAACATTGTAGCAAAAACGGATGGCCGCTGATTGCATCCCAGGTGTCGTTCAGAATCATGACCGGACGGGACGAGCCGTTCTCGACAGATTACAAGAGCGGCAACACTTTGCCGTCGCTGACTGGGAACGGCCGACCAAGCATGTCTTTGATTTCCGCTCGTGGCGCAATACCCAGGCATCGAAAGATGGTCGCATGGACGTCGGGCGGGCCACAGGGTTGGGTTTTCGGGACTGCACCTTTGCTGTCGCTGCTGCCGTAGACCTGTCCACCTTGAATTCCGCCGCCAGCCAACACGACCGAGTAGACGCTCGGATAATGGTCCCGTCCGGCGTTACCGTTGATACGAGGAGTTCGACCAAAGTCAGTGAGAACGACTACCAACGTCTCGTCCAGCGTGCCGCGATCGTTGAGGTCCTTCAGCAGAGCTGACATGCCGCGGTCGAACGGGGGCAGCAGTTGCTTCTTGAGCCGGTTAAAGTTGTCGCCGTGCGTATCCCACATATCGCCCGCGCCGCCGT
Organism: Planctomycetota bacterium; assembly: GCA_022566435.1. Classification (GTDB taxonomy): domain Bacteria; phylum Planctomycetota; class Phycisphaerae; order UBA1845; family UBA1845; genus JADFIX01. Next base: position 797 of record JADFIX010000920.1, on the reverse strand, counting down.
TGAGGTCGCCGGCCGCGGCACAGACTTGCACGACCGGCACGCCCGCTTCCGTAAGCCGTCGGGCGAGCAACATGCTCTGCCCGCCCAGATGGTCGCCGTACGATTCGCGAACCCTGGAATCTTCCTTGTCCAAATTGTAGGCGTCCTTGACGGCTGAACTGAGCAGGATGTCGTTGGCCAGGCTGCGAAAGTGATTGAACTGTTTGAAGTCGCTTTGATGGCTGATCGGTCGTTCCAACAAAGAACGCAAGCGGTCTCGCGAAGCAACACGCTGTAAGTCCACCTTGCCGAGATTCAATACCTGTGAACCGAGCGCCCTGGAAACGCCCCCGTACGGCTTGCCGCTTGGTGTCCGAATCACAATCGGATCGTACTCCGCGCCGAGCCAGCCGCCGTACTCGCCTGCCTGCAGCGTGCCGTTATCGACCATCGGATAGGGCAATCGCACGGCGGCAGGCACACCGCGTGGCGCTGTGCGAAATTTGGAAATCATCGAAGCCAGTGAGGGCCAGTCACTTCGCATCGGCGGAATGTTTCCCGCCCGTGGAGGTTTGTGCCCGGTCAAGTTCCAGTACATGCCGCGACCGTGGGCCGAATCATCGTGATGAATCGAACGGATGATGGCCAGCTTGTCGGTGTGCTGAGCCAGCAGCGGCATATGTTCGCCAATGTGAATGCCTGGCGTGATGGTCGCAATCGGAGAAAACTCGCCACGAATTTCGGCAGGGGCATTGGGTTTCGTGTCCCACGTTTCGTGATGACTCATCCCGCCCCAGCAGTACAGCACGATGCACGAC
>JADFIX010000919.1 GCA_022566435.1 Planctomycetota bacterium | reverse complement strand
TCGCTTTTCCGAGCGGAAAATGATTCCGGCCGAAAAAAAGTCTGGCGCGACGGCGGGATTTCGTAGCGCCGGCCGGTTTCATCGAGCACGAAGAGCGGCCTTATCTCTTGGAAGCCGACAAACGGATCTTGATCGACCGCACGACCGACGTCCAGGCCGATCAAAACAAGCTCGATGGCGACCAGAACCAGCAGCCCCACGACCACGGCCCCCAGACGAAAGCCAAACCTTCGCCAGCCGGAGCGTCGCGAGATGCCGGGTTTACTATCCAACGGTACCATGGTATCGAGACTAACTTCGGCTCGATCGACACGCAACAGTTCCGATGCCGATTAGAGAACGTGCCAAGAGCAGTAGGTTATGCTTCAGCATAACATCGACGAAAAGTTATGCTGAAGCATAACCTAGTGCGTGTGTGAGTTTGTTTGGTCAGGGAGGTGGAAGTCCTCTTCAGGGAGTCACTCTCCGCCCTGTAGAGATCGTCCAGCTTTTAAGCCGAGGTCTGAGTGGGAGTTATAAAAAATTGGTCTCCTCACGTTTTGCGAAATCGCACAAAGTGTGCGTGTACTTTTTTTTCCGAACACAAGGAGGCCGGGAATGATCGTATCAGAAGAGTCAGTGACAAAAAAGACGGTTTGCGGAGCCGGCGTGGAATGAAGACTCGCCCGAGTGGCAACGACTGGATGAAGAGCTGTCCGCAACCCATAAGGCTCGCTGGGTGGATCAGTTGATTGACGCTCTGGATTTAACGATTTTGGAGGATTGCTATCGCGGGAGCGGCTCGGCTGCTCATCGACCGGACTTAATGTTCAAGATCGTTGTGCTGCAGACGCTCGATGGTCGTCGGTCGCCCGCCCAATGGAGCGTCGCTGTGAAAGAGAATATCGCCGTGCAGTGGATATGCCACGGCATTAAGCCGAGCCGTTCAGCCCTCTATGATTTTCGCAACCGGCTTGCCGAGCCGATTGCTGACCTCTGCGCCCAGGCGGTGCGGCAGGCGCAGCTTGAAGGGCTGCTCCATCCGACCGAGGGTGTGCTTGACGGCACCTTCGTCCGCGCGTGTGCGTCACGGCATCGCATGGTGAACATGAGCACGCTGCAACGCCGACATGCTGAATTGGACGCGGTTCTGACCAAGGATGCCGCCGACCAGCCGGTCGAAAACATGCCGAAGTGGATGGCGAAGACGCCCGCCGGTCGTGAAGAACTGGCCGAACGCTATACCAAGGCGCATGAAGAATTGGAACGTCGGTTGGCCGTAAACGCCCGGCGTCCAAAGGGTAAACGCCTCGACGAAAAGAAGGTCGTGGTCAGTACCAGTGATCCCGAAGCACCTACGGGACGAGACAAAGAGAAAGTTTTCTGCCCTCTCTATACGGTGCAGTACATGGTGGAGCCGCAATCCTTGATCATCTTGTCCTACGAGGCGTTCGCTCAAGCGACCGATGCCAATACCCTGGGGCTCATGCTTGATCGTACGCAAGAGGTCATCGGACATCACCTCGATTTGGTGAACGCCGATGCGGGCTACGTCTCGGTGTTGGATCTGCAGGAATGTGCGAGGCGCGGGGTCGAACTGATTGCTCCGGTGCATGAAAACAGTTACAGCGAGAAGAAGCGAACCCCACAACCCAACGAGAAGCTCAAACGCGAACTGTTTACGTGGGATGACGAGCAACAGATCTATATCTGCCCGCAAGGACACGCCATGAACTACGAGGCGAAAGAACGCAAAGCGCGTAGTGGCGATCGTGAGGTAATCCAATACCGCTATCGCTGTTCGGGCGACCATTGTCGGCAGTGCCCGCTTGCCCAGCGTTGCACGAGCAATCCCGAGAAGGGCCGCACTATCAATCGTCTCGAAGGACAAGAGTTGCTCGACGCACAGCGGTTGAAAATGCAGACTCCCGAAGCGCAAGCCAAGCAACGGCAGCGTGGTCAAGTGGTTGAACGCGGCTTTGCCGATGCCAAAGCCCACCGCAATTTCCGCCGGCTGCACGGCCGCGGACTGAAGCGAGCGCGTGCCGAGTCTGGCATCGTCGTCTTCGCCCAAAACGCTCTGACCATCAACCGCCTACGCCAAACCCGCGCAAGTCCAGGAGATTGCAATACTTAAAAGCTGGACGATCTCTACGAGGCGGAGGGCTTTTCAATGACACGTCCGCCATCGTTTCGATAACTCGTTCGACATTCTCCCAAAAC
>JADFIX010000918.1 GCA_022566435.1 Planctomycetota bacterium | reverse complement strand
GCGACGATTTCGTCGTGCATGCGAGTCTGCGTGTCGTGGTCTTCATGGATGGTTTTGTAATGGTCGGCCAGTGCGTCCGCTTGGGTCCGTTCGCACTTCTCTTGCAGGTCGGCGACTAGACGCAGTGCGAATTCGTCATGTCGTTCAGTCGCCTTCTCCGACTCGGTGATCGATTGTGCTGCCTGATTCATGGCCGCTCGAAGTCGACTTTCGATCGCATTGATCGAAGCCAGTCGTGCCCGTTCCTCGGCTTCGGACTGCTGTGCCACTTCGTCTTTGGTATTCTTGAGCGTTGCGAGCTGAGAATTTACGTTTGCCTCTTCCTGCGCTATCGTTGCCCTCCAGCGACGGATTTGATGATCCGCCTCTTTGGTCATGGCGACGAATCGCTTTTCAATCAAATCGGCTTGTTCTTGCGCATGGCGCGATTTTTCGTCGAGCGCTCCCGCACGGAGTTGTAACTCGCGCCGCGCCTGTTGCATCATTTCATCGTGGAGGCGCTGCTTTGTTTCAAAGCCTTCGCTGATTTTCGACTGACACTCATCCCACGTCCGCGAACTGAGGTCCGTCTCCAGTTTGCGGGCCTCGGACATCGAGGACTCCAGCGATTGATGTTGCGATTGTATTTTTTCGAATGTGGCGGACGATTCCTCCGCGTGCTGATCTATCGTTTTCCGAATTTCGTCCTGGAGCACCTGGCCGGCTTGGAGGGTTCCCATCAACTCTCCGATACGCCTCTGTACGACTTCCGCTTGATTCCCCAACTCTTCCGCAAATCTGGAAAGGCGAGATTCGGTTCGATCGGCGCGGTCGCACGCGTGTTCCGCTTTCTCCAGCAGTTCGATCAATCGCCCTTCGGCGTCGAGGGCAAGACTTCCGTCATTTGTGGCGGTGTCGACGCGGGTGAGCAGCAATTCGAGTCTTTGCATGAGCCCCTCGCCGTGCCCGATCATCACGCTTAGCTCCGCTGTCTGGGCAGGGGCTTGGCGTTCGGTAAACGCGTGACTTTCGTCTGACACTTGGTAGTCGGGCGTGGAGATGGACGGAATCGATTCCGTGATATCCGCCAAAGAGAAGGGCGATGGTTCCGACCGGTCCGCCGGCTGCCGCGCTGGGGATGATTGTGCCCCAAAGGGCCCCGCGGCGAAGCTCCCAATGTTCGTTCGGTCGGCGGACATGCTGTCCGGCGTGTAGTTTTTTTCTTGCATGAGTTTCGTCGTGACTGAAGAAGCCATACTCTCGTTGACGCCCCGCGCTTCAGCTCGATAGGCGGCCAACAATGTCGCGTGGCAAAGCTGATTGATGAGTCGGGGATTTCCCTCGGCTGCGGCGTGGATCAGCGTCACGGCCCCGTCGTCGAAAATTCCGAAATCGGCCGAGCCCGCGATCGCCAGACGATGCCCGATGTAGGCCTGCGTTTCAGACAGGTTCAGTGGTGCGATGGTTCTTATAGGGGTAAACTGCTGCGCAAGCGCGGCGAATCGGGGCTCATTCATCGTTTCGCGTGCGTGGGGTTGGGCAAAAAGGACAACGGACAGCAAAGGTCCTGTGCTATCGCGAAGTTCGACGAGAGAACTGACGGCACCGAGATTCTCCTCGGTGAGTTCCTCGACCTGATCGACGATGAGGATCGATCGATGATCGGCTTGCCCGTTGCGTATCAATTGTCCACGCAAACGCCTGATGTATTGTGTGCGTCCTTCCGAAGGTGAGATTGATACGCCGAATCCCTTCCCGACTTCCTGCAGAAGGTCCACCGCGCCGCTACGAGGGCAGGTCACGACGGCCACATGATCGCTGGCATGCAGTCTCGCGACCAACGCCCGTGTCAAGAGAGTTTTTCCGGATCCCGCTACTCCGAATACCGGCGTCACACCGCGCTCGTGGTGAACGTCGTGTTCCAAGGAAGCCAACAGCCGGTTGCAGTCGGAGGAAAGGTAGAGAAACCTCGTGTCGATACGATCCTCGAACGGAAGGCACCGAAGTCCGAGAAAGTTGCAGTACATAGCACGTTTACCTCGAGAGTCGGATCGATCGGCATTGCAAAAATGGCGCAATGAACGGATGGCGGCACGGCGCCCGGCGATACCAACGTCCTAATAGAGTCATCGGCGGGGATTGCCGGGCCCTGTAATTATCGGAATGGCCGGCTAGCGGTGCGTAGGAGCTCCCTGTTCGATCACCCCTTCACGCTTCCTACTC
>JADFIX010000917.1 GCA_022566435.1 Planctomycetota bacterium | reverse complement strand
ATCGCGCACTTCGTAATGAAGATGCGGCGCCGTGGAAAAGCCGGTGTTCCCTGAATTCCCGATCACCTGCCCGGTCGTAACACGCTGACCTATGCTAACGACAACACCCTGAAAATCAAGGTGTACATAGATGCTCTTGAGACCTCCGCCGTGGTCGATGGCCACAAAGTTCTCAGGCGGTGACTCGCCTAGGTCATCTTCGCTAGACCCGGCGACCCGATCCCGAAGGTCGACGACCACGCCCGCCGTCCCTGACAGTACAGGTGTTCCGACCGGCATGGGAAAGTCCCAGCCAAACGACGCCATGTGTGTCGCGAACCCGCCGTGACCCTGAGACACGGAATATCGCTCTCCCGCCGGCCACGGTAGTTGAAATTGCGACACCAGCGCCGACTGGTCGGATCGAAAAACGGCCCGAACGAGCGTGTCGCGGTCCACCACGACGGTGGTCTCTCGCCCACCCTCTCGCACGTCCCCATCCCAACCCGCGAACCAATGTCCCTCGGACGGTTCGGCACTAAGGACGACGATTGATCCGGCCGGCACGACAATCGGTCCGGGCGGTGGGCGATGGCGCGATGTCAAAAGGGGTGGAGTCGCGGGGCTGATCTCGCCGATCGAGCAAGTAGCGCAGTGCTCGATTGCAAGCCTTGCCTCGTCGTGGAACTCGCCCGATCGCCCGATGATGCCCTTCGGCGGCTAACTCCTTTTGTTGCAATGCCTTACGTCACTCTCAACTTTTCGTAGCGTATCCGTTTTCGGTCACAATTCGCCTTGTGGAATCTCGATTGCGAGGAGGGGTGTCAAGTCTCTGGAACCGGCATTCCGATAATAGCCTCGGATCCTCCTCGGAAGTAGTGACGCAAGGCATGGAGTCTCTTCAAAATGGCCTCAGAATCTGAAATTTACCGGGAGCGTGATCTGACACGGCATCAACGCCAGGCCCCTACGGCCCCATGCCGGCTCACCATTGGTGTAGACGCGGATGGAACTCTGGGCAAGTTCGCGGCGGACGCTTCACTCGAACTGACCTTGGAAACCACCGATGCGGATGGTGAAATCGCAACCTGGTTCGACGATTCTTGGTGGACGGAAATCATCGATCGTTTTGGCGAGAAAAAGCTGACGATTCACATCGCGCCGACGCCCGGGGCGCTGCTGCACTTGGTTATCTTGTATCATTTGGACATGATCTACCGCGTAGCCCCCCAGTGGCGTGTCGTCGGTCATGCGTATCGAAACGATTTGGACGATTCAAACGCCGTCGCCAAATTGGCGAAGGGCGCCTATCACGAAGTTCGCTTTTTCGATCAGGATCGTCCCGGCACGATGCGATCTGACCGTGGCCTGACGGGCCTTCCGTTGGACGAACTCTTCGGACAGATTCGGCACGAGCAAACGCGATTAGGCCGCACGGCGCCAGTCCTTGTGCGCGTTCCGTCATCCGTCGGCTCTCGGGCGGAAAGACAAGAATCCGAACGGAGGTCTCAAGACTGTAGCCCGCAATCTGCGTAGAGCGTGTGACCCTACCGTCTTCCACGATTCTCTGGACATTTCGACGTCGCATCTGTGCGCATCGCGCGGTACCATCCCGGCCATGTCGCTCGTCGTTCAAAAATTCGGGGGCACCAGCCTGGCCACGGCGGAGAAAATTCACCGTGCCGCTCGCCGCGCTATTCGCGCGAAACGTGACGGGATGCGGGTTGTGCTCGTGGTGTCGGCCATGGGCAGCTCGACGGATGATCTCATCTCCCTCGCCCAGCAAGTATCCTCCAACCCGCCCAAGCGAGAACTCGACATGCTCCTGACAACGGGTGAGCAGGTGTCGATCGCCCTGATGGCCATGGCCATTTCTTCGGCGGGACACGAAGCGATCAGTCTCACGGCCGCCCAGCTCGGGCTGTTTACGGACAGCGTGCATTCTCGCGCGAGAATACAGCGGATCAGCCGTGAGCGAATCGATCGCGAACTGGATGCCGGACGAATTGTCATTGTCGCCGGGTTCCAGGGGATCGACGCCAGCGGCGAGATCACCACCATGGGACGCGGCGCTTCGGACACCACTGCCACGGCGCTGGCGGCAGCGCTAGAGGCGGGAACATGCGAGATCTATACGGATGTCGACGGGGTGTACACGGCCGACCCGCGTTTGGTACCACAAGCCCGGAAGATGGACGAAATCAGTTACGAAGTGATGCTGGA
>JADFIX010000048.1:2984-11024 GCA_022566435.1 Planctomycetota bacterium | reverse complement strand
GTTCGACATGCGGCGGTGACCCCGATTCCAACATGGTCAAAGGAGCCAACGCCGGCGTATTCGTAATGATGCTGATCGTATACGCCGTTCTCTTCACCATGATCGGCGTGGTCAGCGCCTGGGCCATCCTGCCAGCCATCCCCGACCTTCAATCCGGTGACGAGGTGAGCTTTTACGTCCGGTCGAGCTGGGATCCGCCCTCCGCGGAGGTACTTCAGCTCCGGTACAGCCCCAGCGGCGGAGTCGATGTCGGCACCGGTCTGGAGGATGTCGGCGACTTTACCGAGATCCTCCTTGATCTCGATCCACCGCCATTGAACCTCATCGTTTGGACGCGCGTTACCGCGACGGTACCGGGCGACGGACGGCTGGCCCTTTGGCATCGGTTCGGGCCCGCCAATGCGGAGGTCGAAGTCGATGCCTTTGGTATAAACCAGGACGTCGAAGGTCCGACTCTTCCAGGCCCGGGAGAAACCGTAACCTGGACCCTGGCCGATAGTCCGGTCGTCGTCGATCACACGGTCTATCAGTACAGTTCACGGCAGGGACTCTTGGCACTCGATGCCGACACCGGCCGAGAGAAGTGGCGGGCGCCTCATTCAAAGTCGTTCGTGGCCCAAGTGGAGGACCGCGTGGCCGTCTGGGATGGGGGCAGCGAGGTTCTACTTCTCGAGCGAGATTCAGGTGAAATCGTGGCGAAAATCCCCGTTCCCCGACGGGCGGAAGTTGTCACGAATACCCTACATGATGCGATTTACTTCGTGGAACGTCACGGCCGGGTAGAGTGTATTCGTCCGAGAGGTGTGCCGTATCTCCATCAGTCGAAGATCGTATCGGCCCGCGCCCGGCTCAACCGTTCGGCGGAAAGTCTAGCTGCCGACTCGGCGTTGGACAAAACGTCCGGCGAAACGGGCGACTCACGGTTCAACGATCCGTTTCGCAGCCGTCGTGACCGGGCGCAGCAGCCGTAATTGACCACGTTGGCGGTGCCATTTCGCGTTGCAAAACAATGAAAAAGACAAAGATCAAACGCGCGTTACTGAGCGTGTACGATAAGACCGGAATCGTCGACTTCGCCAGGGTGCTATCGGACGAGTTCGGAGTGGAAATCATTTCCACCGGCGGCACGGCCACACTTCTCAAAGACAACCACATTCCGGTCACGCTTGTGGAAGAGGTGACGGGGTTTCCGGAGATGATGGACGGGCGGGTCAAGACGCTTCATCCCAAGATTCACGCGGCGATTCTCGCGGACCGCGATAACCCGGAACACATGCGTCAGCTCGAGGCCCAGGGGATCGAGCCCATCGATATGGTCGTGGTCAATCTCTACCCATTCGAGAAGACGATCGCGGATCCCGATTGCACGTTCGAGCAAGCGATCGAAATGATCGACATCGGCGGTCCCTGTATGTTGCGCGCCGCGGCGAAGAATCACAAGCATGTGCTTGTGTCTTGTGATGACAGTTACGATGACGTGCTGCACTTTTTACGGGCGACGAATGACCCGGCCGATCCGATGACGGCTGAGGATTTGCGCGAGAGAGGTGCGATGAATGCATTTCGCCGCACTGCAAAGTACGACGCCGCTGTGACCGAATGGCTCAGTAGGCGGGAAGACGAAACCCCCCAGTCTTATCGGGCATTGTTTCTCTTCGGCCCTGAGGTGCTCAGGTACGGTGAAAACCCGCACCAAACTGCCGAGCAGCGTACGCACGATGACCGCGAGTTCAGCGAAGCGGGTCTTTCCCAGGCTGTCGACGAGAACGAAGGCGAGCTTTCGTTCAACAATTTCGTGGATGGCAACGCCGCGTTGGAGCTTTGCAAAGAACTGGTAAGAAGCATTCAATCCAAGCCCCTGGACACAGCCGATGGGAGCCAAACAACACATGGCAAACATATCTGCGTCTTCATCAAGCACACGAACGCATGCGGCGCGGGAATGGCCGATGACCCCGTCGAGGCCTATCGACAGGCCTACCTCGGCGATCCGAACGCAGCCATGGGCGGCGTGCTGGCTTGCAGCTTTGCGGTAGACGCCGCCTTCGCCGAAGCGGTGATGGATACCTACGCACGGTGGGGTAAGGCAGCCGGCGCAGGCGGTTTCTTCGCTGAAGTCTGGATCGCGCCGGGGTTTGACGAAGATGCTATCGAACTGATCCGAACGAAGAAAGGTTGGGGGCAGCGCGTTCGACTTTTATCAGTCGGCGACATGACCGTCCCGCCGAATGCGCACGAACTCGAATACAAGAGCATTACCAGCGGAATGCTCATGCAAACACGCGACCTTGTCGGCCTGAATGAAGAGGACTGGAAGATTGTCACCAAACGCAAGCCGACCAAAGCGGAACTCGCCGACCTGCGGCTGGCGTGGCTGATTTGTAAGCATACCAAGAGTAACGCCATCACGGTGTGCAAGGATCAGAGGCTCATCGGGAACGGTGCCGGGCAGATGAGCCGGGTCATGAGTTGTCGAATCGCCACCTGGCTTGCCAAGGAAAACGGCCATAAGGAGAGGCTGGGGGGCGCCGCGGCGGCTTCGGACGCTTTTTTCCCCTTCCGCGACGGTCCGGAAATCCTGATCGAAGCCGGAATTTCAGCCATCATCCAACCCGGCGGGTCCAAGCGAGACGAGGATACGACAGAAGCTTGCGACGAACGGGGCGTGGCCATGATCTTCACCGGTACGCGACATTTCAAACACTAGTGTTTCGCCAACCTCAAATATGCGGGTTGACCAGGAGCCGGGTCGCTCACGCTCGCCGTACTGAACGCAACCGAGTAGGGCGCGTGAAGGGCGACCGGATAGGGAGCGTGAAGGCGACGCTTCCTGAGCAGCAGTACCGTCCCGATTCCATCGGGATTAGGGAGCGGCCCGCTTGCAAACCCGCGGAATCTATCTTGGCGGTACACTAGGCGGCAATTGCCGCCCCACCGTCCGCACCTATAATCGTCCGTCGATCGTCCAAAACGGGAGTCCGATGAATGAAGCTATACACAAAGCAAGGCGACGACGGCACGACCGGTCTTTCCGGAGGCGTCCGGGTGACAAAAAACGACGTGCGTGTCTGTGCCTACGGTGATATTGACGAAACGAACGCGGCCATCGGTGTCGCGATTGCGATCTGCGAAGACCACGAGGTCAATCATTGGTTGGTTCGGATTCAGTCGGACCTATTCAGTATCGGCGCCGAATTAGCGGCACCGAAGGCGTCAAGTAGACCAGACGACATTGACGATTCGAGCGTGGCCCAAATGGAAACTTGGATCGACACCGCCGACGTCGAGGTTTCGCCGCTGAAAAGTTTCATATTGCCCGGCGGCGCGGCGCCCGCGGCGTCCTTACACGCCGCCCGCACGGTGTGTCGGCGGGCGGAACGGGCGATTGTCGACTTATCGCAGCAGCAGGCGGTTCGCCGGGAAGTGATCCAATACGTAAATCGTCTCAGCGATTTCCTCTTCGCGGTCGCCAGACTGGTCAATCATCGCCTCGGCATTCATGAGCAAACTTGGCCGTCATCAAATGAGTAAATCTTGGGCCGTAGGCCGGTCGAATCTCGAACCTGAGACCGCCACGTGCGTAGAAACCAACAAACGATGGACCCCCTGATCGATGAGCCTATTGCGAATTCGCGATCCTGACGCCCTTCAACCGCTTCACGTGGTGCTGATTTTCATCGTGACCGGCACGCTATTGGGCGGCTATCTCTTCCTCAGCGCGGCGGAGTCGCAGACCCTGGTCGACGGTGCGGTGGAATGGCGCGTGGACTCTCCCCTACGGGCGATTGTTCAGGTTCTCTGTCTCAATTATCAGTTTCCTACGATCCATGCGGGTGCCTTTAAAGTCTTCCTCCTCGGTCTCGGTTCAGGTCTGGCGGTCATCGCCCTGAGCGTGGCCTTTGCCGTCCCTCCCCGCGAAAACGAAGACGACGCGCCCGCTTTGGAAGTCTCCGGCGAAGCAAAAGACGTCCCTGCCGCGGATGCCGAATCGTCGAACGGTTCATCTCCGCCTGCAAGAGCGAACGCGCTGCCCTTGACAACGGTTCAAATCGTGGCCTTGTTGTACTTGCTTTGGTCATTTGCCAGTAGCCGCTGGTCGTCGGCGCCCACATTAGCCGTCGGCGGGAGCGTCTTGCTGGCCATTTACTTTCTCTGGCCGCTGTCGCTCGGACGTGGCTTGAGCCCTGCCGCGGCGCGAATCTGTACGTACATCATCATCGTCGTCTCCGCCGTGACGGCATGTGTGGCGGTCTGGTATTATTATGGACGCAATCCTACGCTGCGTGCCAAGTTTCCGTTCGGCAATCCGAATTTTCTTGCCGCGTGCCTGCTTCCGGGCATCCTTCTCACTTTGGTGTTGATTTGTGAAAAGACACGGCAGGTCCTTTCGGCGCGGTCCGTGAAGAGTGCTTCCATCGTGTTGGCATCGATCCTCGCGATGGGCGTTGGACTTTGGGCCATGACGCTGAGTGGATCGAGAGGACCGTTTGTCGGACTGACGATCGGTTTCGCTACCGTGCTTTTCCTGGCGTTGCGCGGCCGGTGGCGAGCTCTTCCGGTGTTCGCCACGATGGCAGTCGTCATCGTCGGGACTTTCTACTTCGTCAACCTTCGGAATGCGTCCGAAGTGGCGGCCCGCAGCAGTACGATACGTTTTCGTTTGTATGCGTGGCGATATGCCGGCGAAATGATCGCCCAACAACCGTTCCGCGGACACGGTCAGGGCGGGTTTGTCCTCGCCGGGGACTCGTATGCCATCAACGACGTGTTGCAAGACCCGCAAGTGCTCAACGCGAGAATCGCCCATGCCCACAATGAATGGCTTGAAGTATTTGCGGATCTGGGGCTTGTCGGCTTCGCACTCATCGTCGCCATTGTCGTGTTGACACTTCGCAGTGGTTGGCTCGCGTTGCGAAGTCGCCCACCGCCGGTACGGTGGACGCTGATCGGATTAATGAGCGCCCTGGTTGGCTTATGTGTGGAAGAGTGTTTTAGCGTGGGTCTTCGCGTGTCCGGGGTTCCGATCGCTTTCTATACGATCCTGGGACTGCTATGGGCAATGACGCATCAACCAAGCGACCGGCCACACATTTTCTCCGCCACCAACAAACGACGCGGTCTTACAGGTGCAGTCGGAATCTTGACCGGTCTGGCGATCATCGTGACGGTACAACAGGATTTCGAATCGGCGCTTTTCTCCCACCGCGCCGATGTGGCGGTGCAAGAGGAGGATTATGAACAAGCCGTCGCGCTCAGCGCGTCCGCTCGCTCTCGCCTCAGCCCACAACGTGCATTGACGAGCATGCATCGGCTCGCCGAAGCACACATGCTGACCGCACGGCACTTTCAGACTCGGGCGTTGGACCGAGAGACACGAGCATACGAATCGGAAACGGTGAATCGCGACCTTCTCACGCTCGCCGATCAAGATCGGGGCCTCAGTGTAGCGTATAGCATGAATGGCAGTCTCACCCTGAAAGAATTGGTCAGTTGGTCGCCGAGCTTTTTGGGTCACGGGCGAATCGAGTATTGGCTGAATCTGATCAAGGCGGGCAATGCAGCCGCCAAGAAGGACAGCGACGGCGAAGAGGCGGAGGCCTTGGCGTTGCAAAACGCGGCCGTGGCGATGAAGCGCGAAATGCATCGCCAGCCGTTTCAACCGCAGTTGGCGATCGAGTATCTGCACGTCGCTTCGCCGTCAATGTCGCTTGGTGCGTCTTTCGAGGTGCTGGCCCGTCCGCTGCGGCACAACAGTATGGGTACGTCGTACGTGCAAATTCTTGCCCGGTTGGCCTCGGCCCCCGGCTTCGACGCCGCCTTCGCCGATGAGTTGGATAAGGCACGAAAGTCCTCTTTGATCATCAGTTCATCGGGTCCGATCGCTGTGCAGGAGGAAATCTGGGCGCCTGAACTCCTTCGATTGGCGGCGGTCGTTCACTTTCGACGAGGAGACTACGCCGACGCCCGGCAAGCGCTGGTTTTGGCGACAGCGGCCTATGACAAACTCGCGGCCAGGGCACCGATCGGTGCCGCAAGCTGCTACAAGGAACTGGCCGACTGTCAGTTCTACAGCAATCCGGACGTTCCCGCGCCGGCCATTGCAAGCGGCGAACACGCATTGAATTTGACACCTGATTCACTCGTCGGGCGGCGTCTTCGAAACAGCATTGACAACAGATTGGTGGATTATCGGCTTGCTGCGGGTGAGGAGGAGGAAGCGCGTCGGTTGCTCGCGAGTACGGGCGTGCCTGCGAGCCTCATGAACACGGAACTTGGACTTCGATACCGGAATATGTGCGACGCGTTACTTCGGCGGAGACTCGGTCGGGTTCTCAGGCAAGCGCCCGCCGAACTCGTTCCAAAACTCAAACGTTGGCTCGATCGTGCCATTGAGTTGGGGCCGGACGATCCTGCCGCGCACTTTTTGGCCGCCGACCTTGCTTTTCATACGGACGATCAGATCACAACGACTGCACATTTGAAGCGTGCCCTCGAGTTGGGGCTTCCTCTGGAAACGGGCCTGCGGTTTCTCCAGGTGGCCCGCCAAAAAAAGCCTGACCACGCCATACTGGAAGCGTTTTGGGACTTGCTCCACAGAGATGCGGGCGACCCCACAGGCGACGGCGCGGCGGGCCTCGTATCGCCGCAAGACAGTACACCTCGAGCGCCATGATCTCGCCCCAAGGCGCGGGATCGTCCGCCGGCGCAACAGTGATCGGCCTTTCTTGGCTGATCACGGGAACTCCGCTAGGCTCTTCTGAGCGGGTCGACGTTCGCGGATGCCGGGGCCATTCTTATGCGATTCAAGAAAAGCGCGGTCACGGCGGGTTTGCTCTGTCCGATTACCGCGACCTGCCTCTATCTTTTGGCGGCCGATGGGGATCCTTCTGCACCCGCACCGGCTCGTTCCGCACCTCTCGAATGGGGCGTTTATCAAATACTTTGGTCTCGCACCTTTCCCGACGAATTGAACAAGGCGTTGTCGAAGTTCGCGACGAAACCGAGTTATGTGATGTTCTATCGCGATATGCTGCGTCCGTTTCCTAGGTTCGCGATCGATTCGATCGGCGCAGTGGGCGCGACTTCCATCGTCTCTCTCGAATTGTGGTCGTGGCACGGGGGACGAAAGGGGTTGTATCTCCATGCTATCGCGGCCGGCGAATACGACGATTTTTTTCGCCAATGGGCGATGGGTGCGAAGAGCTACCACAAGCGCGTTTTGCTGCGATTTGGTTTCGAGTTCAACGGCAACTGGTTCACATGGTCACAAGACCCCCCGGCGTTCGTCGCCGCCTGGCGCCGGGCACACGATATCCTACAGAAAGTCGGGGCTCGCAATGTCGAGTGGGTGTGGGCGCCCAACGTTGTGAGTTGTCCAGATACGCCGGAGAACGACATGCATCGCTACTATCCCGGCGATGAATTTGTCGATTGGATCGGCGTGGATGGCTACAATTTCGGCGACAAGCACGATCGGTGGCACAAGTGGCAGAGCTTTGACGAGGTCTTCGATTCTGTCTTGGCTTCATTTCCCAAGCGGTATCCCGACAAGCCGATCATGCTGACCGAGTTCGGATGCGCGACGGGCAAACCGGGGCAAAAAGAGAAGTGGATTCGCGAGGCATTCGACTCCTTGCAACGCCACCCGGGGGTTCGGGCCGCCGTCTGGTTCAACTACGATAAGCGCCGGGAAGGTGAACCCAACTTTCGAATCGATGCGACACCGGCTTCTCTGAAAGCCTTCAACGAAACTTTTGCCGCCGGAAAGGCGAATCCGCCCTCGTGAATCTCTTACGAAGCGTATCGCCCCACGCGTGGCCCACTTGCGTCAGATCACCGATGACCCTACGCTAGCCCCTTTCCGAACGCGCGGCGAGAGCGTGCCATAAGATAGTTCGAAGCAAACGGGCAGGCTCGTTTGGCTCACTGACCAATCAGGAATCTACATGACCGATTTCGTTCACGAGACGTTACCGTGCGGCCTGGAACTCGCGGTGCGGCCACTGCCAAAGCGACACGTCGTGTCGTTTCAGTTTCGTT
>JADFIX010000048.1:0-2974 GCA_022566435.1 Planctomycetota bacterium | reverse complement strand
GGCATGGCCACCGAGTCGGCGGACAAACTCGGCCTGGCGCAACTGATCGAGGAAACGATCACCATGGGCACGGCGAAGCGATCCGGACGGACGCTTTCCGACGCATTTGATTCAATCGGTGCCGGACGAAACAGCGGCACAGGCCGAGAGACGACCACCTACACCTGCACCGTGCTGCCGGAGCATTTCGGTCGGGCAATCGAATTGCATGCCGAATTCTTCCGCACGGCGACGTTCCCTCAAGACGCGTTCGAGGTCAACGTGCAACTCGCCAAACAAGAGCTCGACGCGCTGGAAGACGATGCCCAAGGTCTTGCCGAAAAAATGTTGGATCGTCAAGCATGGGGCCCGTGCTCGGGCGCCATCCGCTGGGCGAAAAGGCAACACTCGATCGGATCGCGCGAGAAGATATCGAGAGCCATTGGCGAAACCACTATCAAGCTGGGAAAACTCTGATCGCCATCGCCGGATGCATCGAGCCGCAGCACGCGGCCGACTTGTTGCAGCGGCATTTCGACGGCTTCGGCAGCAGCGCCAAGGCCGGTCGCGACGCGTTTAAGCCAGAATTCAAGCCCGGACGCATCCATTGCCATAAAGAACTACAGCAACAGCAGATCGGCATCGGCTGGCCCGCGGTGGACGCGGTGCACGATGATTTTCCGATCCAGCAAGTCGTACTTGGCGTCCTCTCCGGCGGTATGAGTGCCCGGCTCTTTACGGAAATACGCGAGAAGCAAGGCTTGGTTTACTGGGTCAGTGCGTGGCAGGATACACCGCGTGGGTCCGGCATGCTGTTCCTGGGCGCCTCCACGACGCCGGAGCGATGCGCGCAGACCTATACATCGCTGCTTCGCGAGGTGGACAGGTTAAGTGAAGACTTGACCCAGGATGAAGTCGATCGGGCCGTCGTGGGAATCGCGGCGGGGCAGGAAACCAAAGGTGATACGACTCGGTCGCGCTGTTCCGAATTATGCAATGATCTGTTCATCTTTGGCCGCCCGGTCCCCGTGGAAGAGAAGATCGCCAAGATTGAAGCGGTCACCGTGGAGGATGTGCGGCGTTACCTGGATGCCTATCCGCGCGATCGCCTATGCGTGGTCACCATGGGTCCAAAGCCTCTGTTCGGCGATGGGGAGACAAGCGAATAGCGGCGGGCACCGCGAAGATCGCCAGGATGATCCATCAACGACGAAACACTTGAATTCATCCGGCTCCTGCTGTCGAATGAGCCGTGACAGGACTGAAAAATGAGCGACCCCTATACGTTACATACGCTGGACAACGGATTGCAAATCGTCATTGAACAGATGGCGGACGTGCGCAGTGCGGCGGCCGGCTTCCTGGTGCGAAGCGGCGCGCGGGACGAAACGCCCGAAATCGCCGGGATTTCACACTTTCTCGAACACATGGTCTTCAAAGGAACCGCCAAGCGGTCGTGGCGCGAAATCACCGTCGATTTCGATCAGATGGGCAGCACCTACAACGCCTTCACCAGCGAAGACCGCACCATCTTCTACGGATGGGTTCGCAAGAAAGAAATCACCAAGCAAATGGAACTGCTCGCCGACATGATGCGGCCCACCCTGCCGACCGACGAATTCGACACCGAAAGAAACGTGATCCTCGAGGAGATCGCGATGGCCAAAGACCAGCACGAACACGTCGCGTTCGATTTCCTGCAGGAGAAGGTCTTTGCAGGTCATCCCTTGGCGTGGCCGATCCTCGGCTACGACGCCACCGTGGTCCAACTGACCCGCGATCGCATGTCGACTTATCTTCAGGAACGATATACGCCGGACAACATGCTGCTTGTTGTTGCCGGAAACGTGGACGAACGTGAAATCGTTGATACGGCAAACAAATTCTGCGGAGAATGGGCGCCCTCCACCAAGAAATCGCATCGTGAAAAACCGTCGATTCACAGCGGGACCGATGTACTCCAGACCGATCGCTTCACGCAACAGATTATCGCCCTGACATTTCCGGCGTGCGGCGCTTCCGATCCGGCGGCGGAAACGGCTGCCGCGATCGCCACGATCCTGGGCGGGAGAATTCCCGCTTCTTTTGGAATATCGTGCAAACCGGCCTGAGCCCGCGTGCGGGTGCCTATTTCCTCGACTATACCGATTGCGGCGCTTTTCTGCTGTACGGGTCGTGCCGACCGGAAAACGCGGAATCTTTTCTCGAGGCCATGCGGAACGAAGCGAAACTTATCGTGAGCGACTCTGTACAAGAACATGAGGTCGATCGTGTAAAAACGCGGCGGCGCACCTCGCTGGCGATCGAAAGCGAAGCGCCGTACTACCGCCTCACGCAACTGATGGACGACATGGAATCGCACGGCGCACCGCGCAGCGTGGACCAGATGTTGGCGGAAGTTGACGCCGTCTCCGCCGATTCGATCCGATCGTATTTTGAGCGATTTCCGATAGACACAGAAGGGCATTTGGCCAGCGTGGGACCGCGTCATTGGCCGAACGGAGGGTAGACTGTCCTTATTTCGGGCGATATACAAGGGATCGCGACGCCCGGCTTCAGAGATGTAGAAATTGACCGCGCTGCGAGCCGGTCGTCAAGAGTGAATGGCGGGAAATGAGGCCAACAACACCGGTTGAAATCAAGGTCATCTACAGCGCGTCGGATCGTCCGCGCCGCCGGCGGCGTGTCGCAAAGCCGAGAGGTCGGATTGCGCCGGCCACCAGCTCGATCGCCGAAGGGCGGGCCCACCCCGTCGTACGTGTCATGGCGCGTGCGCGCGGCGGATGGATCATCTTGGGGCTGTTGAACGTCGTGATCGCGGGGGGCCTGTACTATGGCACTTGGTGGAAGGCGGACAAGTTCTTCTACCAGGTCTTTGTGTGGCGCACACCGGTGCCCGGCATGGATATCGACCTGTTGATTCAAAAGCTATTTCCCGGATACACAGCCGCTAAGGCGTTGGCAGACAGCCGCCCTGAGTCAGAAGTCGCCGAGG
>JADFIX010000916.1 GCA_022566435.1 Planctomycetota bacterium | reverse complement strand
ATGCCTTGGCGACGAAGACCGAAGGTTGGACCAAAGTCCTCTTGCAACAGATGTCGATACGGACACATTTTCAAGATTTCGTGCGCGGTACGCTCGATCTCAATCACTTCGTGTTTTTCGTGACCATGACCGCGCTTTTCCTCTTCATTTCCGTGAAGACCTTGGAGACAAGGCGATGGCAGTAGCTAAAAAGACACAGCCCAGCGCCGCGGAACGTCGCCTGCTTCACGGTTCGAACGTGGCCGCCGGTATCGTGCTGGTCGTGGGCATCGTCGTGGTTCTGCAGGCGATCGCCTTTCAGACGGCGCCACGCTGGGATATGACCTCGAGCCGGGTCAACAGCCTGAGCGAAGGGACTGAGAACCTGCTCCGCGGGCTTGATTCCAATATTCGGCTGACGTCGTTGTATTTCGAGTCGGACCTCGATGAGGAGGATCAGCAGCAATACCGCACGGCGGCCAAGAACCTGATCGACCTGTATGAGAGCAGCCAACGCTCGAAAATTTCCGTCGCGTGGATCAACCCGCTCAAGGACACAGAAAACCTCCGGGCGCTCAAAACGCGGCTTCTTCAGAAAACCAAGTTCAAGAAAGAAATTGAGCCGTACCGCGCCAGGATCGATGCCTATCGAGACGGTATTGACCAGCAGATGAATCAACTCGTCAAAACGGAAGTCGACACGCTTGCGGCCATGGGCGGTGGGATGGGCGGTTCGACCGGTGCGCAGATCGCTCAGGTGGAGACTTTGTTCTTGGAACTGACGGGCCAACTCGAGCAGGCTCGCGGTCAGATCGACCTACTGTCGAGCGAGGCGAGTCCGCAGTTCGCGCGGGCGGTCGAAGAGCTGCGTATGTTGTACCGCAAATTCGGCAAGCTGCTGAAAGATGTCGCCGCTTACGGCACGGAGCAAGCAGCGAAGAATCCTCGTTTGCCGGCCGATCAGGCGGATTTCTTGCGACAAGCGGGATCACGCTATGCTTCGGTTGTCGCGGCCATCGAAGCTGAATCGACTGAACTGCAAGGCCTCGAGTCGCTCACAGTCGACAATATACTCGCCGAACTCGGGCCGACCACCAACGCCATTCTCGTAGAGACGGATGACGAAGCGAGAGTCGTCGACTTTCCGTCGGTTTGGCCGCCGCTTCAGGCCCGCGGAGGGCGGGCGAAATTCAAAGACCGGGCCTTCAAAGGTGAAGAGAAGCTAACGTCGGCCATCCTGCGAGTCACCCACAAAGAGCAGACGGCGGTAATCTTCGTCCGCTACGGAGGTATGCCTCTGTTCATGGGCGGGTTCATGCCGGGTGCGCCGCCCTCGCCGTACAGCGCGATGAAAAAGCAGCTGGAAGATGCGAATTTCGTTGTTGCGGAATGGGACCTGAAAACCAAGGACACGCCGCCGGAGATCGACCCGGCGCCGACCAGGCGGATTCACATTGTTCTGATCCCGACGCCGCCCAAATCGGGGCAATTCGGACAACCCAGTCAGGAGCCGCCGTTTACGAACGCCCATCGCCGAATGGTCGTGGATGCCTTGGGTGAAAACCCCAGGGCGCTCTTTCTCGCAGGCTGGATGCCCGGTCCGTTCGGCGCGATACCCGCCTCGTACGACTACAACGATTATCTGAAAGAGACATGGGGCGTTCACCTCGACACGTCCGCCCTCTTGATCCAAACCACGAGTTTCGAACCCGGTAAGTACTTGGTCACTCGGAGAGACTTCTACAACATGAACGATATCGAAATCGGCGAACACGATATTGTTTATGGCCTTCGCACGACCCGTCTCGGTTTGCCGTGGTGCACACCGTTGGCCCGAGCGGATACCCTACCGGAGGGCGTGGAAATCACGTCGCTACTGGTTCAGCCGGCCAGGGACGGTCTTTGGGGCATTCACAACATACAAGAGTACGAGGATCAAAACCGGGAACGACAATACATGACCAAGGTCGCCGACGATCTGGAGGGTCCGTTCGAGCTGGCGGTGGCCGCCACGAAAGGCGAAGGGAAAATCGTACTGGTCTCCGCCCGTGATTTCGCACAGGATGGCATTGCCTTCGCACGAGAGATGGCGATGACCGCCCAGGGCATTACCCTTCGGGCACGGAATCCCGGCAACGTCACGCTGGTTCTGAACTCGCTGCATTGGTTAAATGACAACACGGCGTTCATGAACATCGGCAGTCCGATCGACGCCTCCGTGCTTGCGGTCGATTCCGGTGACATCA
>JADFIX010000915.1 GCA_022566435.1 Planctomycetota bacterium | reverse complement strand
CCGACTCGACACGAAAAAACGCTTCGACGATCCATTGCTGAAAGACCTGAATCCCGATCGTCAGTATCCCGTCTATGGAGACGGATCCACGATGCACTTCGCAGCGCCCTCGCAGGGCGGGAACTACGTCTCGCTCGATCGCGGCGAGTCGTTCCTCCGCTACGGCGACTTTCGTACGGGTCTGGATCAAGGCGAGTTGCTCGTGTACCAGCGCGCCACCACTGGCGTGAACGCCAACCTGTTCAGCGGGTCCGATGCCGTCAAGGCGTTTGTCGCGAAAACTGATTTCATCACTCAGAAAGACCAAATGCCTGCCGACGGAACGAGCGGGTTCTACTATCTCAGCCGTAAACCGATCGTGGAGAATTCCGAAATGGTTGTTGTCGAGACGCGTGACCGGTTTCAGACAGAGATCGTGCTCGACATTCGTCCGATGACGATCGGCCCGGGTTGAGAAAGTGGGAAAGATACGGCCGTTGGACCGGATGTCGCACGCAGTTCGAATTGGATTTCTTGCACGTCTTGATTGCCCATCTTTACCAGTCCCACCATGCTCCCTTGCCGAAAAAAGGCATTCCAGCTTTTACCGATGAGGTCCGTGTGACAAAGGCGCACCGCCGAAATACGCGCCCAGGCGGACACACTTTGTCGGAACAGGTATAATATGCATAGCCAGGTGGGGCAATGCTAGAAATGTCGATCAGGAAAAACCGGTTTGTCTAAACCACGCACAGAACGCGAAAGAGGGATCGGCCCGACCGAAAAGGCGGGTGCTGCCATAAGCGAAGCCGCCGAATCGACTCCCAGTTCGGCTTCCGGCCAGGGCCCTGGGTCGAAAGGGTTCACTGGGGCATCCGGGGAGGCGCCTTTTGCAACTAACGATCGTGGCGCCGGTCTCGACACCCAGGCCCCAACAATTGCGCCGTCCACCGATTCGTCACACGAGGTGCCGCAGCCGTTACGAATCAGCGCTTACAAAATCCTCAGCGTACTCGGCGAGGGGGGCATGGGGGTTGTCTATCGGGCAGAGCAGGCCAACCCGCGGCGCGAGGTGGCCCTAAAATTACTCAAGGCCGGCGGCGCGTCCGTGATCGCGCTGAGTCGATTCAAAGAAGAGGCGCAAATTCTCGGTCGCTTGCAGCATCCGGGCATCGCACAGATTTTCGAGGCTGGTACGGCGGATACGGGTTTCGGTCCGCAGCCCTTCTTCGCGATGGAGTTCGTTCACGGCGTGCCCCTCAAGGCGCATGTCGACTCCAATCATTTGTCGCTTCGCAGCCGCCTCGAACTGATGATCAAAGTCTGCGAAGGCGTGCAGCACGCACATCAGAAGGGCGTCATCCACCGGGATTTGAAACCCAGCAACATCCTCATCAACGAGTCCGGTCAGCCCAAGATTCTCGACTTCGGAATCGCGCTGCTGGCTGACCGCGACGGTCGCGGCGCGACACATCCGGGCGAGCAGGCGCAGTTGGCGGGCACGTTGCCTTACATGAGCATCGAGCAGTTCAGTGGTGATCCGCACGAAATTGATACCCGCTCGGATGTGTATTCACTCGGGGTCATCCTCTATCAACTTCTCGCCGGCCGACTGCCGTTAGATCTGCGCGATAAGACCATTCCAGAAGCGTTTCATGTGGCGACCGGGCACCGGCCGGTGCCCCTCGGGACATGGGATCGGGCCTTTCGCGGCGATATCGAATCGATTGTCGGCAAGGCCCTGGCGAAGGAAAAGATCGGGCGATACCAGTCCGCCTCCGATTTGGCGGCCGATCTACGACGGCACCTGAATGACGAGCCGGTTCTTGCCCGTGTACCAAGCCGTATTTACTTACTCCAAAAGTTCGCCAAACGTAATCGCGTTTTGCTCGGCTGTGCAGGTCTAGTTCTGGCCGTGCTTGTCGGCGCCCTGATCCTGACGAATCTGCAGAAAACCAAGGCCGTTCAAGAAGCCGAGTACTCGAATTTTGTTTCCACTTTGTTGCTAAATATTATTGTATCGGCCGACTCGAACGAGACGACGGGTGCGGACATGGGTGAGCGAATGGTTGTGGCCGTTGACGCGGCCGCCTCCGAACTCGCAACGGGTAAACTGAGTGATCGCCCCATTATGGAAGCCGAGCTTCACCACACGCTTGGGAAGGTCTATTTGGCACTCGGACAGTACGACCCCGCATCTCTCCACTTAGAACAGGCAAGCGCAACTTTCGAATCCGTTCTCGGACCT
>JADFIX010000914.1 GCA_022566435.1 Planctomycetota bacterium | reverse complement strand
CGTGTCGCGGACCCGTCTTCGTTCGACAAGAGATCAATCAGGTTAGCGAGCCAAACCACATTGGAGGCACGAGTCTTGAAACTCGAGCCGACTCGATCGAGAATAAATCCATATTCCTCCGGCAAGTCGGGACTGATTTCGACCGCATCAATCCCTCTATGCGTCAGCCCGAGCTTTTGAAAGCGTGCGCGAAGCCTTTGCCGCGACAGGTCGCGATCACACGCACCGTTTGCGAATTCGTCCCAGCAAATGACGTGATGCGCGGTGACGACATGGAAGCACCCAGTCCTTGCCAACATCGCGTGAAGCCATGTGGACCCCGTGCGATGGAGACCGAGTAAGAAAACGGGGGAATGCGCTCGACGAAAGTCGCTGGATCGGACTGTCGGATCAACTCCGGTGGTCATGCGTTTTCGCGTTCGTTGCGGTCAGCCCTATCGGCCGGCGACGTACCCATTGAGGAGAACGCCGCGGATCATCGTACGGCGAGTCCGTTCAAAAGACGCGCGGGGCATGCGCAAGCGGCGGCCACCGAGCGTCGACGCTATGGCGATCCATTCATCAGCAAGAGTAGCATCCCACCGACATAGGTCACCACGATGAGCAAGGAATCAAAGCCGAACCCGCGCAGGAGACGCCGTTTGCTCTTGTAGGTCAGGCCGCCGACGGCAATCGCCGTCAGGAGGATGGCCAAGAGACCGGTGATCAGCGTCGATGTACTGTTCTCGCCGGCTCCGGCGAACATCAGTTCTTGTCCTGATCCCATGGACACCAGTTTGAGGCACGGAATCACGAATATGTTGAACATGTTCGACCCGAAAATGTTACCCAAAGCCAGGTCGAGATTGCCCATACGAACGGCCGCGATGCTGGTCACGATTTCCGGTAGCGATGTCGCGAATGCCAGGAAAAACGCACCCACAAATGTCGCACCTAAGGGTCGACCGATCATCTTGATTTCGTGTGTGCTTAGCGTGTCCCCGATGACCGCCAACCACCACGCGGCACCGGCAATGATAATCGCCATGACCGTCAGGTGAACGATCAGAGCCCGTCCGACCGGCTGCCGCTGCCCCGCGCCTGAGGTGGCCGCCCCCTGCTCATGTTCGCAACGATACACGAGCCTAATGCAACCCAAATAGGCCACTGCAATCACCACCGCCCAAACAAGCTCGCAGGCCTGCGCCCACTCCGGCCGAGACTGGAATTTCTCGATCATGACGATGCCCAGGAGCGCGGTGGTCATGAGCGCCAGTCCGAACGAACTGGTGAGCGTGTGCGATTTACTTATTTCGTCGACACCGAGGACCGATCCCTCGCGCCGGAAAGCGTTGAGCATGAAGATCAACGTGATGTTGAAACAACAGCTTCCGAAAATCGCGCCCATCGCCAGATCGACATTGCCGATGGCCGTCGCTGTCCCGCCGGTGACCAGTTCCGGCAGGCTCGTAATCGTGGCGAGAAGAATCAGTCCGATCCAACCGCTTCCGACGTTCAACCGATCCGCCAGCTTGTCCGCCGACCGAGCCAAACGGGACCCGGCAAGGATCACAATGGTGCCGGCCACGATCAACTCGAGAAAGAGCGACCAGGTCGGCAAGTCAGCCCCAAAGATCATTTTGCTGAACATGGATTCAAGTCCTCGCGCGGATCGCGCCACATCGACCGGCGAATCATACCGACCAAGTCCGGAGCGCACCAATTAGAAAGAGACGGCGAGATGAGAATGGAAATCACTCCGCGACGAAGAACCGCGAATCGGTCCCTCCGGAACCGACTCGGAGCATCACGGGGCGGCGGCATCGAGGGCAGGCACCATTGTAGGCTCCACCGTCGGTATTGCGGTAAATTCGTGCATAGACAGCGCAGCAATTGAATTGAATACCGACCCACGGCCTGCCTACAAACCCGGATGGTTCATGATTGCCGGCATCATCACCGTCGAGCGCTTCGTAATCCGGACGGTAGGATGACGTGGGCTTCATACAGGGTCATATCGGATGGTCCTTCTCGCCTACTCAAGAACCTCTTTGACGAATCGTTCCAGTGAGACACGCCCCGCAGCGCATCGTTCCAGCGTTTTGTCCAGATCGGACTCGATCTTAAGGCGCAGGTCAGGCGAACCGAGCTCGCGAAGATTGATTCTGACGGAATACGCTGCAGTTTGGGCCGTTGCGTCTGCCAGCACTGCGGCCACCCCGAGATCGCTGATGAGATGCCGATTCGCC
>JADFIX010000047.1 GCA_022566435.1 Planctomycetota bacterium | reverse complement strand
ACTTGAAGATAAATGTACGCACGAAATCGGACTCGATCTTGTGGTTGCCCTCCAGTAGCAAGGCGAAGATGTACGTGAAATAGGTGTCCGACTGCGGATTGAACATGCCGGGCGCGAAGCGGAGTTCCTCGAAACCCTGATACTTCAGATCGGGTGCGAACGTAAGCGGAAACGCCAATCGCTCGTACCGCCATCCTTCCTGCGTTTTGGGCAATAAGGATGGATTCTCCAGCCCGGCCGGCGCCCCCGCAATTCCGCTCAACAGAATGAGCACCAAGTTTGTCGTATGCATGGTCGATCCCTCCGGCACACTCAATGATAACTTCCGAGGCCAAGGCGGCGGCGCCTACGAGACGAGTCGCTGCGATGCGGCGGTATCCTCGTTCGTCACACGGCAGCTTCGGCAAAATTCCGCATGTACCTGCATCGTGACCGGGCCGACCGTGCCCTTGCCGATCGGCTGATCGTCCACCCGGGTAATGCCGAGCACCTCCACGGAAGTGCTGGACATGAAGACCTCATCCGCTTGGCGAAGAAACGCATTGTCGAAACGCCGTTCTTCGACCGGCAAGCCGATTCGCGCGGCACATTCCATCACGTATCCCTGGGTCACGCCGTGGAGGATCGACTCCGTCCGCGGCGGTGTGAGAATCGTCCCAGCGTGAACGAGGAACAAGTTGGCCGACGTGCATTCTCGCACCTCGCCGGAATCCGTGACGAAGATCGCGTCGTCATACCCCTTTCGCCGAGCGCGGTTTTTGGCCAGCACGTTGGGGAGCAGGGTGATCGCCTTGACGAAACAGTTCGCCCACCGCTCGTCCCTGACCGTCATGACGCCGGCGCCTTTTTGGCGATACGCATCGTCGAGGGTCGGGCGGCGTGCGAACGTGATCACCGTCGTCGGCGCGAGGTCGTCGGGCGCTACGTGGTCACGTGAACAAGCGCCACGCGTGATTTGAATATAAACCATGGCGTCGCGAAACCCGGTGCGCCGAAGGCCCTCCAAGAGGATCGGCTCGATGGGATGGGCCTCGAAATCGTATGGCAGGTCGATCGCCTCCAGACTCCGGTGTAAGCGCGCGAGATGACGATCGAGCAAGAACAGCCTGTTGTCGTAGGAGACCACGACTTCATAGACGCCATCACCAAACTGAAATCCGCGGTCTTCGACAGATACCTTCGCATCCGCAGGGTCGCAAAATGTACCGTTTACATAAGCCAACTCTGTCATGCGTGTTCCTTCGGTTTGGAGTCGGGGGATTCCCGACCAAGTGAGGCGCGAACATCCCGTAGCCAGTGCAGGCACTGCTCACGGCGCTTTTCATCTCTTAGCGTTTCCAAAGCGAGCGTCAAACAGCGGTCCGCGTTTTCGGGCTCCCGCAAGTCGCGGGCGTAGATGATGCCTAGCAACATGAGAATCTGTCCCCGGTCGCGCGACCGCGGGTACGCCTCGACAAATCGCTCGAAGGCCGCCGCCGCCTCCGAAAATCGGTCCCGATCGTAGTAGGCCCGCGCGATGGCCGTCTGCTGCATCTCCGATAGGCACTGCCGAGGATCGATGACCATGATCGCCTCATACGTCGCCGTCGCGGCGGTCATATCTCCCTTCGCGTGGGCCTCGGCCGCGCCAATCCGAAGTTCTTCGATTCGATCCTGCCGGGCTTCTTCGCCCTCATGCTGCTTGGGAGAAACGGTCTCCGTTCGGGCGGCGGATCCGAATCGGGCCTGCGCCTGGGCACCCGGTGTGCGCACGGCGGAGGCGAATTCACGCCGAAGGATCCACCGCCGCCAGAGCGAGAAAATGTCGAACTGATCGCGTGGGACGGCCTTGACCCAGAGCATGAATATGGCGCCGACGAACCCGAACAGGTAGCCGGCCAGGTGCGCCTGGTTGGCCACGTTACCAGGCCCACCCAGGCTCGGTGCCACGATGTTGTCCCAAACTACTATCTTCAGCAGAATGACGACCATCGCCGACACTTCAAAAAAACGAATGAATATGAACAGCCAGACGAGCACGGTCACTCTGCTGCGGGGAAACAGGGCGAGGTAGGCCGTCGTGATCGCCGCGATCGATCCCGACGCCCCGATGAGAGAGGAGGCGCCGCCGGTCACGACCGCCCAACCCCACGCCGCGAACACCCCACCGGCAAGGTAGAATAGTAAGTAAGGGAGACCGCCCATCTTCCCGTTCACGCTGTTTCCGAATACCCAGAGAAACAGCATGTTGCCGAAGAGGTGCCACTCATCGGCGTGAAGAAACTGATACGTCAGAAACTGCAAGACGCCGGGCTCGGCCGCGTCGAGCACCAGGTAATCTTTCTTGAATGTGCCGACCGCTTCACCGAGAAGTTTTTCGTTGAACACGACGTACAAGAGCATATTGGTAGCAATCAGGAAGAAGTTGACGTACGGCACACGCTTCAGGGGAGACTCGGTACGAATCGGAATGATCATGTTGGCGCCCCGGCGTCCTTTCCTCGGTGGGCGAATCGCAGCCGCTTATTCGTCACGCGAGCCTGCCGTGCCATAGGATCGGCATCCTGCGGGCCCGGGCGACGAAAAGCGGATGATACACGTCGCCACGATCGCGCTACAATCCCGTCGTCCCCGGCGACGGTCGTGCAGAACCGACAATCTGCACGTACTGCATGCGCAGCTCGTACAGTACCGTGTCCAGCACACGCTTCTCTTCATCGGACAGGTTGCCCTTTGTCTTTTCATCGAGGACGTCAAGCAGATCGATGTGATGCTTGGCGGCCTCCGGATTGGAGGGAATGGACTCCCCGCCCGGTCCTTTGTAGCCGCCAAGGGCCACGGCCGCCTGCATGGCCAACATATTGATGAGATCGGCGAAAACCGGCTGTCCCGGCGCTCCGCCGTCCGGTGCGGGCTGTTCGGCCGTCTCTTTGGCGAGACGCTCTTTCTCGCGCGCCGCTTCCGTCTTCCAATCCGAATCGATATGCAGTCGGGATGATCCGTCGTCGCTCATCGCAATCTCCGCTGTTGGTCAACGCGGTCCCGCCGTCGGGCGGGCGGTTTTTCCTCGCAGCGGCATCCCCCTGCAACCATCGCCGACCGGTCGACGTGAACTATACTCGAAACTCGCCCGCACTGGGAAGGGCATCCATCAATTCGTGCAGGGATTCCTCGCGAAAAAGTCCGAAGAAATACTCCCGCCCTCGGGCGATCGAGGCCTGTTCGAGTTTCGTGGTGGCGAAATCGAGTTCCGATCGCTTCGCTTCCAGCCCGTCGCGCGCACCGTCGACTACCGCGGCCGTGGCATGACGGATTTCCTGGAACGCCCGACGACGAGCCGCTCGATTCCGCGGCTCCTGCCGGCGAAGCTTCGCGGCGAGTTCGACTGCCGCCGCTCGACGCTCGATCAAGTCGCCAAGTTCCGTGCGACCGGCGACGTATCGCTGTGGATTGAACTGGAAATCACGCAGGCCGCGGCGCAACAAAGCCAGGTCTTTCGGGGTGATTCCTCGATCTGGAAGGTCGAGTCGCAACGTCGCTGAAACGCAGGCCATATAGGGTGGCACAACACCGTAGTAATCCGCCATGATGCGGTCGCTGATGCGATCGTATTTCGCCCCACCGATGCCGTGAACGAACAAGTCGGCCAGCAGTAGTCGCGCCCAGATTGTCAGCGTTAGCGCTCGCGGGCGTAGTCGCCAATCGCCAAGATACGGCGCCAATGATTCCATCGAATCAAGTGAACGCACCGGCAAGTCACCGATGAAAACTTCCTCGGCAAACAACCGAACGTTCTCATCGTTTCGAGATACAAACAGTCTGTGGCGGTGGTCGTTAGGCCGCCATGCCCAGACCGGGAGTTCGAGCCGGTCGCCCGCGAGGTGCAGGTCGGGGATCGGTCGGCGCACCCCCCGAATGCCATGGGTGGTGCGATACGCCGCCAACGCGGCGTTGTAACTCGCCACGTAACGCGGCGCATTCAGCAGCATGTCCGCCAGGAGTGGGCCCGGGCAACATTGACTTATCCGCCGATCGTCCAGCGTGACGCCGAATTTCGCTTCCACGGCCCGCCGACCCGCCACCGCCTGATCGACCCAATCACGGGCATTTGGCACTGATCGCATGCCGCCCAGAAAGAGCGGCACCTGCGACCGATCGAAACGCGGTCCCATCGCGTGACGCATTGACGCTTCAAATTGCGTCATTCGTTTGGCGTCTTGTCGGGCAATCTGCTCGTAGGAATGCCCCACCTGCAATTCGGCATACGGGACGCCCCGTAGGAGTATCTGACCGCCCTCTTCCATGGCAATCGCCAGGGACGTGCGCTTGGGAACATCACTATCGACAACGAGATTGACGGCCGAACCCGAAGTTGCCTCGGCGAAGCGAGCGGCGGCAATGTGCTTGGCCCATACACCGGGATGAATGAATGCCGGCTGATGACCGGTAACAACAATCATTTGCTCGGCGTTTCCGGTAATCGCCTCACGCGTTCGGCGCCGCCATTCGCCCAACGTGGACTGCAGAAGGGGCGTTTCCGAGTCGTTCAACGCTTTGTGGTTGGCCCTGGCGGCCGGTATCCAACCGGAAGGATCGGGCGCGACGAGCACGTCTCCATGATCGCGCGGCGCTTTCAACTCCGAAAAACAGAAAGTAGGCGGGTGGGTCAGTGACACGAAACGCATCCGAAACGCTTCTGCGACGCATCGCTGGAAACGGTATTCAACTCTGCCTCTAACACCTCCAAGTAATGGGTGAGCCGAACGGCGGGATCATCCAACGTACCGCCGAAGTAGCGATTGGGGTCGTCATAAATCAAGGGCACCGGATATTCTCGGATTCGAAGATTCGCGCGCGAGGCCTGTACCCAAAACTGCATCGGCATCGCGTAGCCCGGCACGGTGGTGGCAATTGCCGACAAGGCCGCCACTCGATAGGCCTTGAACCCACAGAAGGCATCGGTGAGTTGCAGACCGAGACGGTTATTCAGGATTGCCGTAATGCGGCGATTGATCTCTCTTCTTTCCGGCGGCGCGACGCCGTTGCCGTCGCGCCCGGGCGGATACCTTGTGCCGCTGATGATATCCACATCGCCTTGCCGTGCCAAGGCCATGAACGATGGAATGCAGGAAGGTTGGTGTTGCCCGTCACAGTCCATCGTGATCAGCCAATCGAAGTCACGTTTTTGCGCAAAGTCGAAAGCGTCGGCCACGCTCTTTCCGTATCCCCGATTTTCCGAATGTGTAAGAACATGTATGCCCTTTTCTTGGCCGAGGATTTCGGGCGTACGGTCGGAGGAGCCGTCGTCAATCACCAAGATATCCCTGCAATGCCGCTTCGCCATAGCAAGCACGTCGCAGACGTATTTCGCTTCATTGAAAACAGGAATGGCCAGCAGTAACTTCTCAAGCATTGGGCTCGTTTCCTCTTGGTGGGGGAAATGGAATCTAACGTCTCGGTGTTCCTGGCAAATCCTAGAGGCAAAAGCGCTCGGAATCAACTGTGTGGTGCCGGCCAAGGCACGGGACGCGGTGGCGCGGTGATACCGGGGAGACCCCCGTGGAAGTGACGCGGCGCGGCGAAGACCTCCACGATGGCCCTCGAAACCCCCTCTTGGTGACCGCCCGCAGCCGCCGCGTCGATTACGCCGCGGACGTCGCCTTGGAGCTTTCCGGGTCGCTGTGCTACGCTACACGACGATGTAGGGGCTGCCGGGCACCGACGCCGGCGGGCTCGAGGACCGATCGGAATCGGACCCGCGTTCGCTGTTTGTTTACCCATGATTGGCATGATTTCCGCCAATTCGAAAATCGGCTGCAAATTGACGGCCCCGGCTGTCCGCTCGGCTCTTTATTGCTTGTTACTCTCCGCCGCGAGTTGCCAATCGTTCCACCGGTACAGTGCCGATCGCCGGGTCGATCAAGGTAAGACGTTGCTGGCCCAAGACAATTTGCAGGAGGCCCTGGTGGAATTTCAAGCCGCCGCGCGGATCAATCCTCGCCTTGCGTCGCCGCACTCGAACATGGGGAAGATCTACCAACGGATGGGAAATTATGAGCAGGCCATCGAGTCCTTCCTGGATGCGATCACGCGAAACCCCTTCTCGTTCGACGACACGCTGAGCTTGGCCCAACTCTATCAGTTTACGAAACGGATCGGCGATGCGATTCAGGCCTATCTGCACGCGGTTGAACTCGACCCGAGAAGCTTTGACGCACAACTCAATTTGGGTACCTGTTTTCAACAAACAGGCGATTATCTGCAGGCCGTGGAGAGTTTTCAGCGGGCGATCGAAATCGATCCGGATCGGCTGGCCGCGTACATCAACCTCGGTGTCGCACGAGACCGCCAGGGCAAGTACTACGAGGCCATCCGGGCCTACAAAGAGGCGCTCGAACGCGACACTCGGCAACCGCTGGTTCTTGTAAATTTGGCGCATACCTACATGAGTCAGGACCGGCTCAAGATGGCCCGCCAATCGCTGGAACATGCCGTCCACATGGATGCCGGCCTCGCACTGGGACATGAGGCTCTTGGGTATTGTCTATTCCGCTCGCGCGAATTCGATGAGGCAGAACGCGCCTATAAACGAGCGCTAGAATGCGATTGGCGCCTGCCCCGGGCTCATGCAGGCTTGGGGTCCATCAATATGTTGCGGTTCATGGACGACAAGACACACAATGGCCTCCGGCGGCTGGCACTCGAGCACTGGCATCGTTCGCTGGAGCTAGACCCCGACCAATCTCGAATTCGCGACCTGATCGCGCGCTACAAGCCAAAAAGAGAAAGCCCGGATGCTTTCCTTCTCGAACAGTCGCCTCATCCCAAGTAAGCCGAATAACGTCTCGCTGTAAGTACACTCGCGCCGCTACTTAGAACACCTGCCCCATTGCGAGAACACCGCAGCCATCTGATCGCACTGGGTTATCTTGACAGACCTGCGCCGAATTACTAGTTTCCTGATTAGAAAGTGCAACAAGAATCGTAAACAAGCGCGTAAATGAATGGGTTTACCCCATTAAGGTGAGAGAGGAACGCTCCACGGCTGCTTTGGGCGCCCCATCGGACGGGGATGGAAGGCAGCGACCTTTGTGCAAAGATAGCACACTAGGGAGCATCTTTTTTACGCTACGCGCGGTTCGTTTGCACGTCGATCAGTTCCCCGCCGCGATATGAGCGTTCTATCGTCACTTGTTTACCGCCAGTAATGTAAATGGGCGCGCGTTCGGTCACCGTAGGTTCACTGGCTGCGGGATGCGGCAGTTGACAAACAACAACCTGGCAGGGGAGGCGGCAACGCACCACATCGCGAATCGAGACGGTTTCATCATCGAAACGGATCTCACGCGAACACGTGTCATGCGCCAGATCGCCGACGCGACCGGCTGACCAGCGCGTACGCTTGTTTGAACTTGTCCGGTCCCACCCGTCGTCCAGTGCGGAATTGCGGTCCGTTTCGCGTCCCGTTTTGGCCGAAACCGGATCTTGGTCGCGATCGCCCCGCCTCAATACGCTCTCGCAGAATACGCGCCGTGCGCCGACGATTGGCTCACGGCGTAGCCGGCCAGAGCTACTTGTACGCGCACTATGTGCGCAAACAACGACAATTCCCGCATCGACAAGTGGTGGAGCCCCCGAGCGCCATGTGAGGTGCAGGGCGCCGCCCCGGCGAGCAGCCACGACGACGTGATAGGCGTCGGTGACGTGCACCGACAATCCCGCCTCGGGAAAATGCTGGTGGGAATTTGTCATCCAAGGCCAAGCGGCACCCACAGGAAGCCGATGCGCCGCAGCCGTCGATGCCGCGACAATCCGCGGCGCCATCAAGGCGATGGTTTCATCTGACCAACAGCTGAACTTGTCGCTTGTCCACTGGATACATCGCTGCCTGGCCGAAGACGCGAAGGTGGCAGCTTCCGGGACTCTTGATGCCATGATCTCCATGCCATAGGGGCTCACGAACTCTGTTCCGCAAGAGTTGAAGCACCCACCCATTCGTCCGTCCGGCGGCACAAACGAAAAAAGGAAACGGATGGCGCGCTCGATCGGTGACAATACCTCTTGCCATTCGTGATGGGCGTAGAGTCTGGCCAGCGAATCGATCACATACGACAGTCGTCCCAGGTCGGCGCCTCCCCGTTCTGGAAACCAGCCTCCTTCGGTTTGGGCGCTGAGTAGGGTGGCGAGCCGCTCCCTGGCGATGCCGAGAAGTTTCACGTCTCGTACGATCAACGCACCGGTCGCCATGGCAATGACCAGTGCGGCTTCGACCGATGGTCCGTATCGTGGTCCCGCCGCAAGCCATCTCAAATGGCGACCGAAATCATCCAGCAGCATGGGATTATGAAATGTCGACGTCTCGTTCAAGAGGTGCGCGATAAGATCTGCATTGATCGCATGCCATCGCCGGGAGTCGGCGCGGCGGTGAAACGGCCGGCCGTCACAACGAAGCGACATTTGCCAATGAATCAACGAGCGGCGCACACAATCGTCCAGCAGTTCGTTGCCCTGCGCGGCGGGGTCATGTTCGAGCATCATTCCGACGGCCAAGGTTGCGGAGAGCCGTCGCACCATGGTTTCCGGCGTCGCCGCGCGGCGGATTTGACGTACGTTTCCTCCAAAGTGCGATGGCTCTAAGAAACGGCGGAGACGCGGCAATGCGATTCGGGCCGCCGCAGTGTAGGCGGACACTTCCAACTTCGCGATCGATGGTTCGGCATCCAGCCCCAATTCGACTGCTGCACATGTAATGCCCGTTGTCGCCATCGCGGGCGGCGCTGACGGTTCCTCTACAGCAGTCGGTGCTTTGGACGAGAACATCGAGAATCAACCCTTCTTGGGTGTCAAATGGGGCGAAAAAACGTTCGTTTCGGCGCGAGCCGGTAATTGTCCGACCCCGCTACAATTATCGAAATGATGAGGGACGGAAATGAGCCAATTTCAGGCGTCACCTCGAGGAGCGATGGAATCCGGCACGGGGTCGATTCCGCCACGTACGAGGGGGTGACAACGCACGACGCGGCGCAGCGTCAGGACCAGCCCGCGACACCAGCCGTGGCGATGTAAAGCCTCGATTCCGTATTCGCTGCATGTCGGGAAGAAGCTGCACGATCCCGCCAAGAACGGGCGGATGGCGAATTGATAGAATCGGATCACAAAAACCATGATCCACACAAGAATAACGTTGAAACAACGGCAAATCGAACAAAATAAAGCGCGCCCGGTCGAAAGCATTGGATCGCCAATCGTGATATCGAGACAATTCCCCAGATCGTTTCCTCCTCTGGTCGACGAAGGTCGCACGCAGTGGATTGAGGAACTGACAGCCTAGAACAGCGAGGCAAGAAGCACAAGCACCGACGTTGCGATTGTGGCGATGGCGAGCCAGCCCAAGCCCGTCCGAATGCCGGCGCCGATCCGCTGTGTCGGCAAATTGAAGAGTTCCAACGCAGTCACGGCCTTCTCCGAGACGCGAAGCGCTATGGGTGACAGCTTATGCCCCAGCCGCGTGATAAGCGATTTCAGGCCCTGGAGCCAGCCGGCGCGGTCCGTTTTTGCGACTTTTCCAGTCGATTGAGCGAGCTCGCTCGATTCAGCCTCTTCATTCCGGGTTGTCGCAGGAGAAGGCGCATTATCCACAGCGGTCTTTGACGCGCGCTCCGAAGGATCGGGGTTCTCTTGAAGGTCTGAATCCTGCGGCGAGTCGCCGGCCGGTTGAGTGAATTCCTGCATGAAGTCCGGCACATCTTCCTCGGACGGTGCGGAGGAATCGTCGGTTTCACCTGACAAAGCATCATCGGCATCGGGGGCACCCTCCAATGACGGGACATCGTCTTTCGCCTCCTCCGAGAGCGTCTCGGCAGGCGGCGAGTCGGCAGGGGCCTCTGCCGAATCCGGCTCGGTGGGGGCACCGATTTCGTTCTCAGTTTCGTCAACAAGACGATCTAGGGCGGCGAGCTGCGCGTCGATCTCGTCGCCACTGAACGACGAAAAGTCCGGTGGGTCACTGTCAACCGGCTCGCCTTCCGGTGGCGTCTCGGCCTGTATCGGTGCGGCGTCCGGCGGTGCGCTGCCCACCTCGCCTGAGACTTCCGATGCCAATTGCGAGGCCTCGACAAGCAACGCGTCTAGGTCTTCCTCGGAAACGACTTCGCCACCGGTGCCGTCAGGATCAGGCAGCGATGCATCCTGTGGAGGGTTGTCAGCCATTGTTTCGTCGTTTGCTCTGTGGACTTCTGGTCCGATTTCCCGTCCGCCGCGTGAACTCGAGCGTTGCCACGTCCTCGATCACACGCGAGTGGCGGCACGCGGGCACACGTTCACCTGGTTATTATCGGTCGAAATATGTCGTCACCTAAGCTTGCCGCGGCGGTCTCTAACTTGATAATCGGCCACAATGTCCATACCCCGCTTGTTCTGCCCGTCGCTGACCGGAGGCCGCAATGTCATTCCTGATGACGAGGCACATCACGCGCGCCAGGTACTTCGGATCAAGATCGGCGAGGAAATCGTCCTTTTCAACGGCAAAGGGAGCGAGGCGCAGGCCGTTGTCATGGCCCTCGATCGCAAAAAGCTCGAAGTCGATGTGACCCGGAGATCCGAATACCCATACGATGCGGCGGTGCAAATCACGCTCGCGGTCGCGATGCCCAAGGCGCACCGCCAAGGCTATCTGATCGAAAAGTGCACTGAATTGGGCGTTTTCGCCATCTGGCCTGTTGAGACCGAGCGAGGCGTCGCCAAACCCGGTGCCGCCGCGGTGGAGAAATGGAAACGTCGCGCGGTGGAAGCAGCGAAGCAGGCCGGACGGCGTTGGGTGCCGCAGATCGAAACGCCGCAAACGTTTGACGATGCGATGGCCCGGCGTGGTGAGGTCGACCACGCGGTTTTGGCGCAGGCAGGGCGGGAATCCATTTCGCTGACCAAGCACTTTGAATCGGTCAAACCAAGTGATCGCGTACTCGCCTTCATCGGTCCCGAGGGCGGTTGGACGCCGGAGGAGTGCGGGCGGGCACGCGACGCAGGCCTGTCGCTGGTTCGGCTGGCACAGACGGTGCTTCGCACCGAGACGGCCGCCGTCTCTTTTTGTGCCGCGGTAGCGGCACGGTTTAGCGAGTCCTGACGCTTGCGTTTCAGAGAATCACCCAGATCTTGTCTT
>JADFIX010000913.1 GCA_022566435.1 Planctomycetota bacterium | reverse complement strand
GTTTGTCGGGGCACTAGCGCATCACGCGACGTCCGCGAGCCCCATGGCCGAGCCGTAGCGCCGCATCAGCGCTCGTCGCAAGGGGGCATGTCGAGCATCACGCAAGTCGGCATCATTTCTCAAAACGACCTGGGCGTCGTCCCGCGCCTGGGTGAGCAAGTCCAGATCGCCGACCAAGTTGGCGACTTTGAAGTCGGGCAGGCCATGCTGCCGCGTGCCTAGCAGCTCGCCCGGACCCCGAATACGCAGATCCTCCTCCGCGATTCGAAAACCGTCCGTCGTTTCGCAGAGGATATTAAGCCGCTCGGTCGCCGACTCACCGGAGGGGTCGGCGAACAGAAGACAATAGGATTTCTTACTGCCACGACCAATCCGTCCTCGAAGCTGATGGAGCTGACTCAGCCCATATCGATCGGCGTGCTGAACGATCATGACCGTCGCACCAGGCACGTCCACGCCGACTTCAATCACCGTGGTCGACACGAGGGCTTGAATTTCGCCACTGCGAAACTTGGCCATGACGGCTTGCTTCTCCGCAGGTTTCATCTTCCCGTGCAGCAGGCCCAGGGCGTAGCCCTTTAGTTGTTCGCGGGACAACCGCGCGACCTCCGTGCGTGCGGACTTCAAGGGCAGCGCTTCCGATTCCTCGACCAAGGGGTAGACGATAAACGCCTGCTCATCGGCGGCAAGTCGCTGTCGCACGAAACGCCACGCCTGACCCTCGAGGTCCGGCGTGACAAGCCGGGTGACGATCGGTTGCCGATTCGGCGGCGCGCCATCAATCGTGGATACATCGAGGTCGCCGAATACGGTCATCGCCAGAGTCCGGGGAATCGGCGTGGCGGACAAAACGAGTACATGCGCCGCGGAACCTTTTTGGCGAAGTGCCGCCCTTTGCGTCACGCCGAACTTGTGCTGTTCGTCAATCACCACCACGCCGAGATCGCGAAAACGCACATCAGGCTCGAGGACCGCATGGGTGCCGAGGAGAAGATCGACTTCTCCGCATGCGAGCCGTTTCAGCAAGTCGCTGCGCTTGCCCTTTGTCGTGGCACCGCTCAGAAACTCGACACGAACGCGACTGTCTTCCAGGTACTTGGCGACTTTGCCCGCGTGTTGGCTTGCCAACACCTCGGTCGGTGCCAGGATGACCGCCTGCTTTTGCCGCGCGATCGCCGCCAGGCAGGTATACAGCGCGACCACCGTCTTGCCCGCGCCGACGTCGGCCATCAGCATGCGGTTCATCGGTGTGGTTCGCGCTAGATCCGCACGAATCTCGGCCGCGGCACGATTCTGTCCGTCCGTAAGCGAAAACGGAAACCGCCGTCGAATCCGGCGATCGATTTCCTCGGACACACGAATAGGTTTGGCGTCGAGCTCCACCCGGCGGCACCGGCTCAATTGCACGGCGAGGAGGCAGAGGAGGAATTCCTCGTAGACGAATCGGCGCCGCGATACATTCACATCCTCCGGCTGAAGGGGATGATGGAACCGCAGGAGGGCGGTGCGTCGAAGCGGCAGATTTCGTTTTTCGCGAAGGTCATCCGGAAGAAACTCCGCCACCTGCGGCGCGACTTCCGGCAGTAAACCGGAAATGATACTGGCGATTCGCTTACTGGGGAGCGGACCGGTGGCCGGATAGACCGGCACGTATCGTTCGACATCGTTCGCAAGTGGATCTTCGTTCTCGTCAATGATCTCCCACGAAGGGTTGGTCATCGCGGCGTGATCCCGCCACAGTTCGATTCGTCCGGTCAGTCGAACCACCAGCCCGACGTGAAACTTGTCGACGAGATACTGCGAATGAAACCATCGACATGTGCATCGGCCTGTCCCATCGACGACCGTCGCGCTGACCACACTTCGCTCGGCGTGGCCCCGAGATCGCACCCGTTGAATCTCGCCCAGGATCGTCGCGGTCTCGTCCAGCGCGAGTTCGCCGATGGCGACCGACTTTGGAATCGTCTCATGGCGAAAAGGAAAATGTTCGATCAGGTCGCCAACGGTGTGAATTCCCAGCGCGGCAAATTGGTCGGCGCGGGCCGGCCCTACACCCGGGACGAATCTCACATCGGCATCGAGGGATAACCGCTGAGCCAAGGACGTCTTCCTCCTCGCGGGACCGCCTGCACAACCACGAACGGTCGCAGAGGGCGCCATCGTACAGCCGAGCACGGTGCAAGGAAACGGGAAGCGCCCTACCCGCGCCCGCCGAAACTTCCCGCGAGGCGC
>JADFIX010000912.1 GCA_022566435.1 Planctomycetota bacterium | reverse complement strand
ACTTCGTTCGCCCGAAGATCCGCGCTCTGGTGCGCAAGGAGGACGTGACCGAAAACCTCTGGAAGAAGTGTAGCACTTGTTGGGGTGAGATCGCCCAGTACCAATGCACCAAGGGAAAGAAAACCGAAGTGCTCGACACGGCCTTCGCCGAAGCCAAGAAGGCCGGTAAGCTCGTGCTGTACATCGGCAATACGGGCGGCTGAGCGCAGCCGATGTGGAAAGCGTGTCTTTCCGAACCCGTTGTGGCTAACATCCTGCGGCAGCGTTTTGTTGTGGTCTCGGATCCGATCAGCGCACAAAACAACACGTCATTCGGAGTGCGCGTCTGGGCCTTTACCTCCGACAAGACGGAAGTCCGCAACTATTGGTGGGGCACGGGCAACTGT
Source organism: Planctomycetota bacterium (assembly GCA_022566435.1). Taxonomy (GTDB): domain Bacteria; phylum Planctomycetota; class Phycisphaerae; order UBA1845; family UBA1845; genus JADFIX01. The sequence goes on along the minus strand of JADFIX010000912.1, from coordinate 1,850 downwards.
CTGATCGGCCGAGTGTTTACCGAGGAGTATCACCGCAAGCGGGTGAAAGAAATGCTTCGTGTGCTGGCCGAGGCTCGGCAGATCGCCGCAGGCGAATTGCAAGCGGCGAAAGAAGTGAACGCGACGGTCGAGGATGTTGACCCTGACGACGGTACACTGGTGGTGAAAGTTGGATTCGGCGAAAACTCCAGAGAGCAGAAATACAAACTGTCGGTGGACACGGCGATCGTGAACGGCATGAACGAGCTGAAGGAAGTTGAAGCGCTGAAGCGGGGCCTACAATCCGTCCTCTTTGAACCCGGCACCCGTGTGAGAATCGCCACGCTCACAGACAAGCAAGGGATTACCGAGGTGCTCGAAGTTCGGATCACCGGCAGGGCGCTCTTTCGCCGCAAGTCGCAATAGTCGGCTTTCGCTCCGCGAAAGTCGTAGGCTGGGTCGCGACCCAGCCTACTCTGCTCTGCTCCGCGTGACGAGCGCGCTCATCACGCGGATAGGCTGTGAATAAACGCATGTAGGCAAGTCTCAACTACGTTCCGAAAAGGCCCTCGACGCTGAGATATCGCTCACCGCGATCCGCGAGCACGCAGACAATCAGCCTACCCGCGTTCTTTGGTTGGCGCGCTAGCGCGCGAGCAGCATGAGCCGCCGCGCCCGACGAAATGCCAACTAGAATTCCTTCGATGGTTGCCAGCTCGCGGCAGGCGACAAACGCTTCTTCCTCGCTGACGGTGATCATCTCGTCGATCAAGTCCCGATCGACCAGTTCGGGCACGAAGCCTGGACTGGTCCCCATCATCCGATGAGGCTGCCATCGACCGGCGGAAAGCATGGGAGCCTCGGTCGGCTCGACACCAACGATTTGAAGTTCAGGTTTGTTCGGCTTCAACGCCTCGGCCACGCCACAAAGCGTTCCGCAGGTGCCCATGGCGGCCACGAGCACGTCGATCTGCCCGTCGGTGTCCTTCCAGATTTCGCGGCTCGTGCGATCGACATGCGCCCGCCGATTGTCGAGATTGCTGTGCTGGCCTATGTAATACGAATTAGGAACTTGCTCATGCAGTTCGATCGCCTTGGCTTTGGCGGCGGTCGTCCCGCCTTCTTTGGGAGTCAGTACCAACTCGGCACCGAACGCACACAGTATTTTGCGGCGCTCGACGCTTTGCATCTCGGACATACAGATGATGACGCGATATCCTTTCATGCCGCCAATGAACGCCAGCGCCATGCCTGTGTTGCCGCTTGTCGCCTCGATCAGCGTATCGCCGGCACGGATGTCGCCTCGCCGCTCAGCACACTCGATCATGCTCAACACGGCGCGATCCTTCACGCTCATGGGGTTCATGAACTCGCACTTGGCGAAAACGCGAGCACCGGCGTCCGATATAAATCGACTTAGCTCCAATAGAGGTGTGTTGCCAATCAGGTCGGTGATCGATTCCGCATAGTTCATCTGATGGAATTCCTCAATCAAAGAATCGCCCACCCGACGTAGCGATCTTGACGTAAGACCCTCGTCCGCGGCTGCCTTCATCTTCGCGCTTGCCTTTGTCGCAAGCAACCGGGCGAGCGCTCTTTGAAGTTGCGCTCTTTGTAGCTTGGCCCCCCTGGGCCGAGGTTTCTGCGTTTCTGTTGCTCGGCCCAGGGGGCCAAGCTACGATTCTCATGCGAAAACCATGCTAGCGCAACTTCAAGACGAGCGACTGGAGGCTGGACCTCGCTGCTTTGACTCCGAGTATTGTTTCACGAGCAGGTAGTGATTCCGTTTTGCCAAAGAAGCCCGGCTTCTTCGAAGAAGCCGGGCTTCTGAATCGTAAACGGTACCACCACGCACGAACAGAATTAGTCGT
>JADFIX010000911.1 GCA_022566435.1 Planctomycetota bacterium | reverse complement strand
CACGTCACCCGGGCGCAGCTCGCCAAGCTCGCCGGCGATGCCCAGGCCATGCGCGAGCAATGCGAACAGGCCATCGCCATCTGCAACGACCCCACCTGCGACTACGCCTGGGCGAAACAGGACGCGGAGAGGTTGATGGCGGATTGCTGACCGCGGTGGGAGGTACCAAGCATCAGTACCACGACCGTCAGGGAGTGGCCCCAGGCACGTCGTCGGCGGGATCGGTTTTTGTCAACATCGATCTCTCAAGGGCCGTTCGTTCACGCTCCTGTAGATAGAGATGCTTCCCCAGCCCCGGTAGGGGCGAACGGTTGGTAGCCCATGGCGGGCAGCCATGGGATAGCATGCGTGGTTTCCGTCCGTAGCCCCGGCAGGGGCGATACCTTCTGTCTTGCTTTTGTCGAGGATCAAGAGTCGAACGCCGCCCCAACCGGGGTGCCGCCCCTGCCGGGGCTTAACTTGGCGGTGGGCATCGTAACCCGTGGTTGCCACCACGGGCTACAAACCTTTCGCCGCTACGCGGCTGCATCACAAACGCCGCATGCCACCGTCCGCAGATTTGCAACCATTTTTCGGATGCACCGCACGCTGAAAACCCGCGGCGAGCCGTGTTGTCTCGCGCATCGGAAAGCGAGTATGCTGGCCCGCGCGGCATGTGCGCGATTCTGCGGGAACCGAAGGAAGCCCCCCCGGTTCACAGGCAGCCGAAACGGCCGCCACGGTGGTGGAAGAACAGGAGTAATCTTTTGGCTCAAGAAGAGCAGGTACTGGTCGTCGAGCGAAAAGTTCTCGAACGCGTGGGCATGTTCCAGGGGCTGACGTTCGACGTCGAGCGATATCTCTCCGAATTCTTCGTGGCCGGCGTGCCCCGGTTCATGCCCCGATCGCTGGCCGAAGGCGACCCCACGTTCAAACAGCTCATTCCCTACGTCATCATGACCCACGGCGGAAAATACCTCACCTACGTGCGCGGCAAGCGGGCCGGGGAAACGAGGCTGGTCGGGCACCGGTCCATCGGCATCGGCGGCCACATCAACCCGGTCGACGACATGCCGCTTTTCGACGCGGACTTTCGCGACGCCTATCTCACCGGCGTTGCGCGGGAAGTCGCGGAGGAAGTGTCCGTTCAAGCGAGTCAGACCGACCGTGTCGTGGCCCTGATCAACGACGACTCCACCGAGGTGGGTCAGGTGCATCTGGGGATTGTTCATTACTGGGCGTTGGACGACGCGAAGGTCACGAAGCGCGAACAGATGATCACCCAAATGACCTTCATGACCCAGGCCGAGCTGCAGGAAGTTCGCGACAGCCTGGAAACCTGGTCGCAACTGTGCCTCGACAACCTCGACGAGATGGCGCAACGGGCGGATTCCGAAATGCCGGTTCGAGATCGTTCCGGAAGCTAGCGCACCTTCACACGTGTTTCTGCGAGTTGGGAGATAGCCCGCTTCCTTACGGGCGCGGCTCGGATCGGGGCAATTCAACCCGCAACTTCAAGCACAATGTACGCGAAGGCTTTCGTCAGGCAGGTTGCGCGTCAGTTCGACGGAGCAGGCGGTGGCGGAGTCGGTCGTAGAATTGGAGGGCGACGGCCAGCTCGGCTTTGATCACCTCGTCGGCGCCGAGCTGGGCGGCCCGCATTCCCTTGGACGAGTAATTGGTACGCGCGATGATAAACACATCGGGATTCAGTTGCCGCGCTAGAAACGTCGCCTTCAAGACGGCGTCTTCGTCCGGAATAGTCAGCGCCAGTCCGGCGGCGCTTTGCAGCCCGGCACGCAAGAGAGTTTCGCGGTCGGTCGTATCCCCTTCGATGATCGACCGTCCCAGGGCCGCCTGAGTTTCGACCGTCACCGCGTTTCGTTCAATGACGGTGTAGCTGATCCCGACTTGATCGAGGAGGTCCGCCACGCAACGACCGGCGAGCCCAAATCCCGCGATGATCACCGGGCCGGATAAGTCTCCGGAATCGCCGCACAATACGGGGATGACTTCCAGCCGTGCACCGTCCGGCCAATCGACCGAGTCATCCAGGTGAACGGCGCCATCTCTGTAGGTTGCGTTGGCAGAAAAGTGATCGAATGGGTTCACGCCGCCATTCCTCCGAATGTCACCGAACGCACCGGGTCTGCGAGTGCGCCCTGCCCCGGCATGAGGATATATCGAACCCTCAGCGACGTGAAAGAAGTCATGTCACTCTGGGGCGGAGAATTTTCGGATCGCGGCGGCGACGAGATA
>JADFIX010000910.1 GCA_022566435.1 Planctomycetota bacterium | reverse complement strand
AATTTGCAAGCGAATCAGTCCCGCCTGCAACCATTCGAACAGTTGATCCATCGCCTCACGCATCAACGTCTCGTTCTCAAGGACAGTCCCCACCCCGAGGCCATACACCGTACGGTTGCCGAACAGCAGGTCATCACCCGAGATGACGGCAGGCTGTCCGCTGGCCTTACCGAAAATCACAAGCCTCGCGCCGGGCGCCCAGCAACGAAGGCACTCGCTTGCGATGTTTCCGCCCACCGACTCCATGATCAGGTTGACGCCGTTGCCACCTGTGGCTTCAAGGACTTGATCCGGCCAGTTCGCGGCCGTGTAATCAACCGCCTCCGCCGGCCGCCGCGGTTATGAGGACGCTTTCGCCGGGCTTCGTCTGGCCCATCGTGACCAATGCGTGGTAGGCGGTTTGACCGTTGACGAACAAGGCTGCACCCTGCTGCGCGGATAGCGCCTCTGGCCACGACACGGTGAATCGCTCCTCAACACAGACGTATTCCGCGTACGCCCCGTGAGTCACGCATCGTCCGATGACACGATCTTCTTCACGGAATCGGGACACCTGCGAACCGATCGCCGCGACCCGTCCACAGACTTCGATGCCGGGCGTGAACGGCGTCTCAGGAGCGGCCGGATGCTTTCCGCTGCGCCGCATCGTGTCGACGTAATTCACGCCGATCGCCTCGGCTTGGATCAGAACATCGCCGGCGGTCGGCTTTGGCTGCGGAACCTCCTCATACCGCATCACTTCTGGCCCGCCGTGTTCGTGGCAGACGATGGCTTGCATGTTCCCCTCATTTCTGGGTGATGTTTCGGTCGGCGATTCGATCATGGTAATCTGTCCGTGTGGCAAGGTTAAGCAACATCGAGCGATCACCGTTTTCCGCGAGTTTACAACCGCCAACAATGATGGGTGAACCAATACAATAACGAGCCGCGAGCGCAAGCTGATTCACTAGCCGTAACGCGATAAAATGGCGTTCAACTCGAACCATCGTTTGATCCGGTAGTTCTTTGCAGTGGGGCCACAGATGAGAATCGATGTTTGCGCTTTGACGGTCTGCGCGATTCTGGCTGCTCCTCTGACGGATCTCCGAGCGAGCGAGGCTCTTGGAGACTCGGATCCTCAAGGCAAGAATCATCGGCCCCATGGCACAGTTCCAGCATCCAAGTCGCAGCAGTTGCCTCCAAAGACGGCACATTGGATCTGGGCCGACACACGTCGAAATCAGCTGCTTACCGCCGTGTTCAGCAAGGAATTCGAAGTCGATCAAGAAGCCTCCACCGCCGAGCTGCGGGCTGTCGCGGATTTCAATCATTTGACGGTGTCCTTGAACGGCCGACCCGTCGCCGAAGTCGCCGATTATGGACCGATGGCTCGAGTGGACGTAACGCAGCATTTGCGCCGCGGTAACAATCGTTTATCCGTTCGCAGCGAGAGTTCCGCAGGCCCAGCCGCCATTGCTGTGAGGCTGGATGTCACGCTGAAAGATGGAACGCGTCGCTCGATTGTCTCGGATTCGACGTGGCAAGCGTTCCTGGCGAACGACGTTGACTCGAACGACAGGGACCATAAGCCAATACACGCCGGAGATGCCGTCAGTATTGGAAAACTCGCGGATGAGCCATGGGGCAACTTCATGCGACCGGTTGGTATTAACGAAGTCGATGACTACACGCAATGGAAACAGGCATTAGGCAGCGACGTCGGCACTGATCCGTCCACTTTTGTTGTACCTGAGGGATACCAGATCGAACTCCTGCGTTCGGCCGGGAAAGATGAAGGCTCTTGGATCAGTATTGCTTTCGATCCTAAAGGGCGGCTGGTCATTGCCCGGGAAGACAAAGGCCTGTTGCGGTTAGCGCTACCCAAGACAAAGCACGAGCCGATCGAGCTGGAAACCATCAATGACTCACTGCTGGAATGCAGGGGTTTGCTGTTTGCCTTCGGGAGCCTATACGTCAACGCCAACAACTCAAAGGGCTTCTACCGCCTGCGTGATACCAACGGCGATGACCGCTATGACGAGGTGAAGCTGCTGTACCGATCGACAGGAAGCGTCGGTCACGGACGCAACGACTTGGCCCTGGGCCCCGACAATATGATCTACCTGATCCACGGCGACGCCGTCGACTTGCCGAAGAGGTTTGCGGACAAGACGTCTCCGTTCCGAGAACATCGTCGCGGCATCAAGACGCGCGGCGATTCCAGCGGCGGTGTCGACCGCGGCTGGCGCGGCGGCCCGAAGGGTCG
>JADFIX010000046.1 GCA_022566435.1 Planctomycetota bacterium | reverse complement strand
GCACCTGGTCGCCGTTCAGGTCACCGATTGCTATTGAGGAAGGATTGCCGCCACCGGCGTAGCGCACTGCGGCGGCAAACGTTCCGTCGCCGACGCCTAGCAGCACCGAGATTTCTTGGGAGCTTCCGGCTATGGCCAGGTCGGGTACCTGGTCGCCGTCCAGGTACCCGATCACTACGGAGACGGGGAAAACCAAGGCGGCGTAGCTGACCGCGGTGGTAAACGTTCCGTTGCCGATACCCAGCAGCACCGAGATGTTACCGTCGCCAAAGTTCGCCACCGCCAGGTCGGGCACCTGATCGCCGTCCAGGTCGCCGATCGTCACGGACTGAGCCTCGTCGCCGGTAGCGTAGTGCACGCCGGCGGCAAATGTCCCGTCACCGGTCCCCAGCAGTACCGAGACACTGTCGCTCTCACGGTTCGTCACGGCCAAGTCGAGCACTTGGTCACCGTTCAGGTCGCGAATCGCTACGGAGAAAGGCTGATCCTCGACGGCAAATGCCGCGCCGGGGAACAGCGGACCGCCTCCCAGGGCCGCGCTCGTTGCGATCAGCCCAAACGCCAGTGACATACCCACACGAAACCAATAGCCGTTTGTGGTCACCTTCATCCCAACTCTCAGTCCATGAAAATTGCTTCGTTCCTCGCAGAGGTAGCTTCCCAGTCTGAAGCTCCATCGCCATCTTAACCAGATGAACCAGTCGATTCAAGCGAGAACGTGCTTCTGCCCATGCGAATCGCGCCTATTTGCCCGCTGTCGCGGCACGCCGGTATACGAATCTGGCCGTTGACGCCTCAGCGACACCGATTTCGATTTGTTGTGCGCCACTGCTTTCAATCAGCGCCCTTCGCGGCCATCTCGAGGTCGCACTGCTCGGGAACAGTGGCACACCGGTAGCGCCACCCGGCGCAAACTCGCCAATCGCTACGAAAATAGAGAACTACGTGAACGGTCTCGAAAGACAACTTTACTCCCGGCCAAGAGGAGAAGGGTGAGTATCATAAGACCCCAGACGGAGACGGTCGGGATCGTGCCGGTGCAATCGCCGAAAACGGCGTCGTCTGCCCCGGGGCAGAGGTCCTCACAATCCGGCACGCCGTCATGATCAGAATCAGCCGAGTCATCCACGCCGCACCCACAAGCGCCGGGCTCGATCTTGTTGGTATCATCCGGACAGCCGTCGCATTCATTGCGAAGACCGTCGCCGTCGGCGTCGGGTGCGCCGCACGTGGAATTGGGGCCGAAGAATGTCCCACCGGAGTCCAGGCAGTCGGACCCTGCGGTGATGCTGCAAGCTATGCCCAGGCAACATGCGCCCTGGTCGAACATGCAGTTTGCGTCGCATCCGTCCCCCGAATTCGTATTTCCGTCGTCGCACTCCTCGGTGCCCATGATGCAGCCATCTCCGCAGACGGGTGCGTCGCACTCATCGGGTATGCCGTTGCCGTTGCAGTCTCCAGCCTGCCCACCGATTTCGATGGTCAGAGGTTCGACGATCGGGGTAGGGAATTTGACCGCGGTGTCGGCATTTACAAAAGTCCATACCGCCGCACCTTGTACCACATCTTGGCGAAGATCGAGCGCAAACAGACCGCACGATTCGCCCGTGGCTTCCAGTAAGAGCGTGCCCAGATAAAAAGGTGTCGTGGCCACGAGTTCGCATGTTCCCGCCGTGCAGTCGGCGTCCACATTGCAAGCGGGCCGGGCGCCGGCGTTACATCGGAACAGGTCCTCAGGTACTCCGCCGGCGTTCCCTTGCAGAGATACCCCACCGAATGAGTAATCGAGTGAAGAGACGTCCACGCCTGTCAATGCCTCGTGGTTGAAAAACACGAAGTTGGATACCGGAGATGAGTCTATGTAGCCCGCAGCCCTGGGACCGCAGACACTTGTGTTGCACGCTGCTTGCGAACAAGTGCAAGAGCCGGGACCGAGAGCCGCAAAGTCCGCACAATCGTTTGAGTTGCCGGGAATCTCTGTGTAGGCGCATGCACAGTCCTCATCGGTCGTACACGCAAGTTCCGCCGGCGCGAAACCGGGACCCGGGCCGCCGTTCGAATACGTCGACGAGTCGATCGTCCATTGGAACGTACCCAACTTCGGTGTTTTTTCGCATCGGTCGGGGTCGCAGGTATCGGGGAGAAAACAGTCGCTGTCTTGGGTGCATTCCCCACTGGTTTGAGAACCCGAGCAGTGAGCGTTCGCACAGTCCTGGGCCGAAACGCTGCACTCCTCGCCAAAAGAATTGCATTGTCCGAGGTCAATATCCGCATCCCATCCTTCCACGGTCACTTCGATATTGATCAGATCACCGGGCTCCGCAAGCCCCCCCGGCAAGTCCTGTGTCGGACAACTGGCACCGCACTTCGGCGTGTAGCTTCCGTCCGGATTCACCTCGTACACTTCGGTGACCCAGAGCTTGAAGAGAGGCGGTTCGCAATGACTAAGGAAGGCGTCGTCTGCGCCGAGGCAGGTGTCCACGCAGTCGGGCACGCCGTCGCCGTCTGAATCTGGCGTGTCGTCCTCGCCGCACCCACAAAGGCCGGGCTCGATTTTGCTGGAATCCGCCGGACAACCGTCGCATTCATCGCGAAGACCGTCACCGTCGGCGTCGGGCGAGTCACAGGAGGTATCTAAGCCGAAAAAGGTCCCGCCGGAATCCAGACAATCGGATTCGGTCACGATGCTGCACGCGGTGCCAAGACAACATGCGCCTAGACCGAACAGGCAGTCGCAGCCGTCGTCCGGGTCCGTATTCCCGTCGTCGCACACCTCACCCGCGGTCGTGTTGAGCGTTCCGTCTCCACATTCGGCAATCGTGCAATCGGCATCGCAGGTCGCAGACTCCCCACCGTCGTCGCACGTCTCACCCGGCTCCACAACGCCATTTCCACAGCACTCGGACGGGCGTTGGAATTGTTGCAGGGCGCCATCATACAGGATCAAACCACCGCATTCGCCCGACGGGGCATACGCGATTGTGCCGTCGGCCCCATCGGCGCTTGCGAACTTTGTGACCGGATCGCCAGGGGTGGCGCCGAAGCCGAAATCGATGGCCGCCCCATAATTGGTATCGTCGGTATTCGGAAGATTCAAAAGATCGATCGTATAGGAAGTCGTTCCCGTCGGAACCGTAATCGGCATGGCGGCCAAATGCACCCACTGACTCGGGGGCATGGGAATCTGCGGCCTAAGGAATGGGTCACCGGAAAGCGCAGCAAAAATGGTAGCCTGAGGAAACGGGATTAGCGGAAACCCCTGTAGAGTATTCGAAAAGTCGGCATAGTTCCCAGTCGACGAGGGACCGGCAGCCGGGAAAAGTCCGTTCTCTTCACCCGATGGCTCGAGTTCGGAATAGTCGAACCAGAGATTCGGTACGCCATCGAGCGGCTGATTGCCGGTATCGATGTCGATCCCGAATAAGGAGTATGGAAAACTGGATGCTTGCGGATCAAACTGAAGACCGCGGAGGAGAATGTCGGTCGCCGTGTTGTTCCTCGCCCAAATGTGGAGCAGCAGCTGGTCGTTCGGATTGACCGGAACGCCTAGCATAGGCGTAAACGCCGCGGGATCGAACACACTTACCGAGCCGAACTCGGTGGGCCCTAAGTCCGTCACGTCAAGGCGAATATGAACTTCGTCGGTACCGCGGGCCGTGCCAGGAAGAGGGTCGCGGTTCGCGAGCCGTGCCGCCGTCAGAATCGCCAAGACGTCCTGTGGCATTCGCACGCCCGCCCACGCCGTGTTTCCCGCCGTACCACGCAAAAGCCCAAATAGCCTTTGCCGATCCGATTCCCATTGTGCGTGTCCGCTACGATCGAGATCCTTCTGCCAAGGCGCGCAGCGGTCGGAGATGTTGATGCAGTCGATCAATGCCAGCGTATCGGCATACGGCGAAACCGTCCCGTCGCCGTTGACGTCGCCCGGAAGATAGCCAAGCGAAACGCTCGTTCCACTACTCACGTGAGAAAGATCAACCCACGTTCCCGGCTCGAGTGGTTCATTCAAGATGACCAAGACCGTGTTTGAATCGATCCGTGCAACTGATTCGATAGACGGTGGGATGCCATCGCCGCCTTTCTCGGAAAGAGTGAAGTCTCCTGGGTCGACACTGCTAATAGCTGCGGAGAATCTGATTTCAATAGACTGCCAGCCCTGCAACTCGGCGGCACTTCCTACGAAGGGAGACCTTGCATCGATGGCGTTGCTTGGCGGAAAACTGGATTCGATCTCGGCGGCACCGACCATGTTCGAACATGAGAACGCCGTCGCGATCGTGATGATGAAGTAGCGTATGGCTCGTAAGAATGCCAAGGTCTTCCCCTCGAAAAGGCGCCTGCTTGCTGCCGGCCGGAACCCGCCCGGGATTTCCCGTAGGTCAGATATCCAATCGCTATCGTACACAATCGCGTCGCTCGTTCCAAGCGAAAACGACCTCTCTCGCCGCGGACTTCGCATATTTTTCCGATTTCGGGGCATGCAGGGAGCCAATCCGGCCACGGACGCCTCCGCGACAGCGCTTCCCGCCCGTTGTGTGCCACGGCTTTCGAGCCATGGCACACCGTCAGTGCGACCCAGCTCCCTACAAGCGACGGTCTTTGTCCGGCCGCCCTGTAAGCCACGCTGAACCCTGGGGCGATCCGCAAGTCAAACACACCAAACGCTACCACGATGAATAACGAAGTGAACGGCCGCGGAAGACAACCTTACTGCCGGCTGATAGGAGAAGCGCGAGTATCAGAAGACCCCACACCGAGACGGTCGGAATCGTACCGGTGCAATCGCCTAAAGCGACATCGTCTACACCGGGGCAAAGATCGTTGCAGTTGAGCACGCCGTCGCCGTCGGCATCGCCCAACGCACCGGCAATGCCATCGTCGGTACCCGGGCACTCGTCGCAGTCGTCCGGCACACCGTCGCCGTCGGTATCGACATTGTCGTCACCGGGGAGGCAAATGTCGATATTATCACAGACACCGTCGCCGTCAGAATCGTCCGGGCTCGCGTTCGGGCACGGATCGCAGGCATCGCCCACGCCGTCGCCGTCGGTATCTTCCTGCCCTGGGTTGTTGCGGAAAGGGCAGTTGTCGACGCCCTGGCACACGCCGTCGCCATCATTGCCGTCGGCCTCCGCGTCGCAGGCATCTCCCGCGCCGTCGCCATCGCAGTCTTCCTGACCCGGGTTGGCGGTATTCTCGCAGTTGTCGCCGCATCGGTTGTCGACGTGGTCACCATCCGGGTCACCACCGCAGCCGCCATCCGTACCGTGGATCGTTCCGGTAAAGCCGTAGTCGCCTCCCTCAGCAGCGCAATCGGCCTGCGACATTTGCGCGCACCCGCCACCGGGCAAACAGCACGAACCACCCGGCTTCGCGCAGACCACGGCGCCGCGAAAGTCCGACGTACAACCGGGACAACCGAATGTGGGCGCTGCAAAATGGAAAGTGGGCGGGCAGTCTTCGATCCAGATACTGCTTACTCCGAATTCGTCCGCGGCGGCGGGGCCACCGAGTATGGGTGGTCCGTCGGCGATCGCCCAACCGGAACCCAACTCCGATGTGCGCATGGCAATAAAGAAGTCGACCTCGCAACGATTGAAGTCGCCGGCGTTGTTCGGCAAATTCGGATTCGTGCCGCTGCACGGCAGTTCGTCGGGCGGCGTGCCGCCCGGATGAATGGTCGAGGGTTGTGTGCATTGCGAACCGGCGATCTCCGCTAACGGGTTACAGGTCCCCGCCGTAACGGTGAAGAGTGCCTGATCTACCTGGAATATGGTACCCAACGGGCTAGCGCCGTCCGGCGTCGAACGAGAGATAATCGGCGTGGTGTAATAGTCCAGCACGCCTGTGGTGTGATGGCTACCCTGGATGTCATCGAGCACCCATGACGCGTCGCCCGGCGAATCGCTGCAGATCCCCGGAGCGTAGTACATGCCGTCACGGTTCGCTTGCCAAATGAAGCAGTCGTCCGGCTTGGAACATACATCAAGCTCTTCGTCGCACGGTGCGGCGTAGCCTTCATACGTAGAACAGGGATTACCGTGGTTAGGTCCAGGGTCTCGGAAGCACCGGCCGGTCGCCAAATTGCAGGTTTCCGCACCGTTGCAGAAAGTTCCGTCGTCACAGTCGGCATCGCTCGAACAACCCGGCACGACCAAAGTCGCGGTTACCGTGAATTCGCCGTAGGAGGACGTGCTCCAGCCGTCGACGATCAGGTAATAGGCGGCCGTCGGAACCAGGAACGTCTGCACCGAGGACTCCAAGTCGCAAGCATTACAACGGTCGCCGTCACAGGCGACGAAGTCACCGGGGCAACCGCCGCCGGTCTCTTCACGAATTTCCAGCGTGGTGTTCCAGCAAGCGGGAACCGTGCACGTATCGAATCTCCACTCACCTGGAACATCGACTGCAAACTCGAAGACTTCATCCTGGCCGCCGGGATAGCTACCGCAACCGGCCACGAAGTCGTCCGTCGAGCCGATCGTGCTTCCGACGATCGTGGAACCATCGGTGAGCGTGCCAATGTTGTCCGCCGGACAGGAGTTGGCACCTGCGGGGGAACCGCTGTGGTCACCGCGTGGCAACGGGCCGTTTTCCAGTTGCGCGGCCCTGGCAAAATAAACGACCTGCTCCAACGCCGAAGCGCTCGTGGACAGTATTGTGAGCCCGACGATCGCTACCGCAGAAATCAAGTGATTTGATCTCATCCTCCCGCGTCCAAGTTGACTTCCTAGGCCTGCGTGTCGCGTCATGACAATGGGTCCTCGTTAGAATATGACCTGAACAGGTGTTTCCCAGTTATCAGACTTCAATCCAAAATCATATCGTGGAGAACGGTTCGCAACTCATGCCGGCGCACATCAAGAACGCGCGACCCGCTTGGCACCGATTCCGAAGAGTATCTTCCCACCCGCAAGAAGAAGGAGCGTCAGAACGATTAGACCCCATTGCGATGTCGTCGGTATGGCACCCTCGCACTCCGGGCCGAACACGGCATCGTCGAAACCGTTGCACTTGTCGTTACAGTTGAGCACGCCGTCGCCGTCGTCATCGTCGCGGGCGCCCGGCGCGTCGCCGTCGCTGCCGAGGCACAAAACGCAGGCATCGCCGACGCCGTCCCCATCAGCGTCATCCTGATTCGGATTCACATTCAACGGACAATTATCAACGCCGTTGCAGAGACCGTCACCATCTTCATCGTCATCCGCGTCATCGACCTCACAGGCGTCGCCCTCACCGTCGCCGTCGCAGTCTCCCTGATCGGGGTTGAAGACGTCCGGGCAATTGTCGCCGCACAGATTGTCGAATCCGTCACCGTCGGGATCATCACACGAGCCCGGATCGCGATAAATCGTTCCGGTGCCGCCATAGATGCCACCGACCGCGGCGCAATCGGATTCAGACATCAGCGCGCATGATCCGTCAGGCGCACAGCACGTACCACCCGGCTTCTGGCAAACCTGGGCATTCGCGAAGTCGGAGCTACGCAGGGCACCGAAGAAGGAGAACCTTTCGTAAACGCCTGTCGGAGGGCAGGCTTCGAGCCAAATCACGGTCTCGCCGAAATCATCCGCACCGGCAGGACCACCGAGGAAGTGTCTGTTAAAAGGGTTGGCGATTTCCATACCGGCACCGTTTTCAGTCGTTCTATAGGCCAAGAAGAAGTCGATTTCGCAGACATTGAAATTGCCGGCATTGTTCGGCAGAAGCGGCATAGTGCCGCTGCACGGCAAATCATGTGCCGGCGCACCAGACGGGTCAACGGTCGCGGTGGCGGTGCATTGCGAACCGGCGATCTGTGCATCCGGGTCACATGTTCCCGCCTCGACGGAGAACAGGGCCTGGTCCACCGAAAACGGCGTACCCAAAGGGCTAGCGCCGGTGGGCGTCGATCGGGCAATGATCGGCGTGGTGAAAAAGTCCAGCAAGCCCGTCGTGTGGTGGCTACCTTGAACATCATCAAACACCCAAGAAGCGTGATTCGGGCAGTGGAAAGACCCCGGGAAATAGAAACCTCTACCGGCGCGCGTGATCCAAGTGATGCATGGATCGATTTCGGTGCATAAATCCAGAACTTCGTCACAAGGCGCTACAAAACCCTCGTACGTCCTACAGGGCGGCGTACCGGCCTTGCAACAGACGATCGGGTCACAGGTCTCCTGACCGGTGCAGAAGCGCCCGTCGTCGCAGTCGGCATCGACAGTACAATCGCATGATACCGGATAACTGACGGAGACCTCGAAATCACCGAAGGAAAACGTGCTCCAACCGTCGACGATCAAGTAGTAGGTAGCTGAAGGCGCCAGAAACACCACCAGCGACGACTCGTAGAGGCAAACAGTGCAACTGTCGCCGTCACAAACTAGGAAATCACCGGGGCAACCGCCGCCGGTTTCCTCGCGAATCTCCAGCGTCGTGTCCCAGCAAGCGGGAACCGTGCAGGTATCGAAAGACCACCCACCTGGACTATCTACTGAAAACTCGAAGATTGCATCTGAGCCGCCGGGTAAACTAAAGCAGCCGGCCTCGAAGTTGTCCGCCATGCCGATCGTAGTACCGACGATGGTGGAACGATCTGAGAGCACTCCCACGTTAGTGGCGGGGCAACCGCCCGAAACCGTCTGGGAACCGCTATGGTTGCCGGCATCCTCGGGACGGTCTATCGGGTGGACGGCACTGATAAGTTTGGTGGGCGGTTCCAACGCGGGCGCGTTCGTGGACAATACTGTGAGCCCGACGACTGCTAACGTAGAACTCAAGAGATTTGATTTCATCTTCCGCCCCCTAGTTGGCTAGTCTGCTACGAATCTCCGAATACACAGCATACCGAAACCACGTCGACAATTCAACAGAAACCCGTTTTTGTCGCTTTTCCGTGCCGTAAACGCGGTTTCTCGCCTACAATAGTTGCGGGTTTAGAATGCATGTCGACGGAGAACGGCTCGCGACCCCATTGCGACGTGCATCAAGAACGCGCGACCCGTTCGGCACGGATTCCAAAGAATGTCTTCCCACCCGCCAGAAGCAGTAGCGTCAGTACGATCAGACCCCATTGCGATGTCGTCGGTATGGCACCCTCGCACTCGGGGCCGAACACAGCATCGTCGAATCCGTTGCACTTGTCGTTGCAGTTGAGCACGCCGTCGCCGTCGGCATCGTCGCGCGCCCCCGGCGCGTTGCCGTCGCTGCCGAGGCACAAAACGCAGGCATCGCCGACGCCGTCCCCGTTGGCGTCATCCTGATTCGGATTCGCGTGCAACGGACAATTATCAAGACCGTTGCAAACGCCGTCGCCATCGTCATCCCGATCCGCGTCGTCGGACTCACAGGCGTCGCCCTCACCGTCGCCGTCGCAGTCTTCCTGACCGGAGTTCGCATCATCCGGGCAGTTGTCACAAGGATTGCTGATCCCATCACCGTCCATGTCACCGCAGCCGCCATCTGTGGCGTTGATCGTTCCGGTAAAGCCGAAGGTGCCGCCGAAAGCGGCGCAGTCGGCTTCGGACGTTAGCGAACACGATCCATCAGGCATACAGCAATAACCACCTGGCTTCTGGCATACAACAGCGTCTTGGAAGTCGGCCGGTACGATTTCGTCGTTACCGAAGGTGTGAACTCTGTAAATACCCGTGGGCGGGCAGTCTTCGAGGGCATAAACGCTCGCAGTGAAGTCAT
This sequence comes from Planctomycetota bacterium, assembly GCA_022566435.1. Lineage (GTDB taxonomy): Bacteria > Planctomycetota > Phycisphaerae > UBA1845 > UBA1845 > JADFIX01. The sequence goes on along the minus strand of JADFIX010000046.1, from coordinate 1,532 downwards.
CCGCGCCGGCCGGGCCACCCAGTTCGGGCTTGTTACCGGCGATTGGAAATCCGACACCATTCTCTGACGTACGATAGGCCATCCAGAAGTCGATTTCGCAACGGGCGAAGTCACCACTATTGTTCGGAAGTGTCGGCATTGTGCCGCTGCAAGGCAGATTGTGTGGCGACGAGAAGTCTGGATCGACTGTCGCACTATTTGTGCATTGCGAGCCTGGGATTTCCGCGTCGGGAATGCAGCTTCCAGGAGTCGTCGTGTACAGTGCCTGATTTACCAGGAAGACGGTACCCAGCGGGCTAGCGCCTTCCGGCGTCGAACGGGCAATGATCGGCGTGGTGTAGTAATCAAGCACGCCTGTCGTATGGTGGCTGGTCTGGACGTCATCAAAGACCCAAGTAGCAAAATCCGGGCAGATAATGGCCTGCGGTAAGAAGTAACCGCTACCAACCCTGTCCGCCCGCCATGTGAAGCAGTCGTCCAGATCGGGACATATACTGAGAACTTCGTCGCACGGCGCAGAATAGCCCTCAAACGTCTTGCATGGAGGTAAGCCGTCCAAGCACTGATTGGTGGCCACATCACAGGTTTCGGCGCCGTTGCAGAAAAGCCCGTCGTCACAGTCGGCATCGTCAAAACAACCCGGCACCAAGTTGCGGTAACTGACCACGAAATCGCCGTAAGAAAACGTGCTCCAGCCGTCGACGATCAGGTAGTATGTGGCCGCCGGATCATTCAAGAACATCTTCACAAAGGACTCGTAGTAGCAAACCGAGCAACCGTCGCCGTCACAGGCGACAAAGCCACCGGGGCAACCGCCGCCGGTGTCTTCACGGATTTCCAGCGTGGTGTCCCAGCAAGCGGGAACCGTGCACGTATCGAAAGTCCACAGACCTGGAAAATCGACTGCAAACTCGAAGATTTCATCCTGGGCGCCGGGATGACTACCGCAACCGGCCACGAAGTCGTCCGTCGAGCCGATCGTGCTTCCGACGATCGTTCCACCGCCCGAATTGAGCACACCCACGCTGATCGCGGGGCAGGCATCCGAAACCCTTGGGGGACCGCTGCGGTCACCAGCATCCGCGGGACCGTCTATCGGGTGAACGGCCCTGGAAAGATTGAAGGGCGGTTCCAATGCAGGCGCGTTCGTGGACAATATCGTTAGCGCGGCAATCGCTACAGCACAAGACAAGTGATTGAAATGCATCCTCCCGCCTCCGCGTGGACAACCTACGCACAATAGTGCACTTGCAGCATACTGAATCTGCGACGGCGGTTCAACGAAAAACTCTTTCACCGCGTTCCTGTGCCGCAAACGCCGTTTCTCGCTTGCCGTAGTGGCGGGCTTGGCAGGCCGGTCGGCGGAGAGCAGTTCGAGACCCATTCCGGCGTGCATCAATAACGCGCGACCGGCCTGGCACGGATTCCGAAGAGTATCTTTCCGCCGGCCAAAAGCAGCAGCGTCAGAACCATCAGACCCCATTGAGATGTCGTCGGTATGGCACCCACGCAGTCCGGTGCGAACACGGCGT
>JADFIX010000909.1 GCA_022566435.1 Planctomycetota bacterium | reverse complement strand
GCGCTTACCTGATCACGCGCGTCGGCTTCCTGCCGGACGGCACGACGGCCTGGTTCTTCGTGCAGGACCGGGCGCAGACGTGGCTCGACTTCTGCACGGTGCCGCTCACGGGTGGCACGCCGCGGCGCCTCTTCCGCGAGACCACGGGTGCCTGGGTGCGCAACCGCGGCACGCCCGAGTTTCTCGCCGACGGCTCGTTCCTCTTGCTCCGACGGTGCGGGGTCTTCGCTGTAGTCGTACGTGCGCACCGACCTGTGCGAACCATGACAGCCTCCGACGAGACAGACGATAGCCAATATCGTGATACCGATTCGTCGCCAGTTTTGCATCGCTCGTTCTCTCCGTTCCGTCGAATCTTCGAAATCGACTCCGTCAGTTGAAGGGTGCCCATTCCTTCGGACTTTCACCACACCGGGCCACCGCGGCTCGGCGACCATTCGATCCTAACTGCGACGTTTGACGATCAACATTTGCTGGTGCACCACGGACCAAACGTTCGACGCGGCAAGCGAAACGCTTACCGTGGCGATATCGCCCTCGAATGTGGCTTGACCCGCCACGGCGCCGGCCAACACCGCATCCACCTGCGTCGCGATCTCATCATTTTCGGTGACGAAGTCGCGAACCGACGTCGTGGAACTGATCGACAAACCGTACACCTGTTCCACAAGCTTGCGTTGCGCGTCGAGTTCCGCCGCCCGAGCCGCCCGAAGTTTTCCCTGCGCAGTCTGGATTTCGGGGTCGGTTCCCTGGCCGGTGGTCTTGATTCGTGTACCCGTCCAGTCAGGCATAGTAACGCCGGCGCTTCTTGCAGCACTCATGAACCTTGACGGCGGCACGGCCGACCCCGTCGCGCGAATCATCTTACGTTTGATGGTCTTTTTCGTATTTACGATGTCGGTGGTGGTGACGCGGCTGCCCTTATAGTGCTGCGTGTGCAGCTCCTTGATCTTGGTGATGACTCGCTCTACCGGTATTTCCATGGTCACCTCGACGATCAGGTCGTCATGGTGGTAGTACGTGTGGGCCTCTTGGGCCCCGTTTATCATTCCTCTTGATTCCGTCGAAATCTCGTCATATTCGGTTACGAAATCACGAACGAGGGTGTTGGAGTTCAATCGCATCCCCTTGATTTGCTCGAGCAAACGACGCATGGCATCGACCCTGGCACCCCGGACCGCCTTGAGCCGCGCCTGCCCGGGAACGGTCTTCCAAATGTCCGGCATGGACCGGGTCACCACGTACCCATCGGGAAGCGGCGTTAGGACATCCTCGAAGCCTTCCGGAAGCTCGGGAAGGCTGGACCGAGGCGCCCCCGCGCCGGTGACGCGAATCACCTCCTTCTTTAGCGTTTCTTTGATGTTCTGAATATCCGTGGTCGTGACCGAACTTCCCCTGTAATGCTTGGTGTGAATCTCCTTCAGTGACCTGACAAGCTTGGCCACCGTGACTTCCCCGTCGACCTCACACGTGCCGTCGTCGAAATACCGCGGCCGGCCGAGGCGAATGCCTTTGACAAACGTGTTGACGGACGTACGAATCTCATCGCTCTCGGTTACGAAGTCGCGTACGTACGTCTCGGAATTCAGCTTTACGCCGTACACCGTTTCGGCAAGCTTTCGATAGCAATCTGCCTCGGCCGCGCGCTTGGCGAGCAGTTTGTTTTGGGCGTCCGACGCAGGATCGCCCGCGCGCACGGAAACGACCGCACCAAAGACGCAGATGAAAGACAGACTCGCTACAAGACTCTTCACTCGTTTCATGGAAATCTCTCCTCCAGCACCTGGGCGACCCCTCGGTCTGGGCTTCAGGACGATTGAGCTTTTCGCGGCGCGATCAACCCGCCGCGCACAATGTACGACACGCCGCCCCCGCAAAGGTTTGGCGCCGTTTTCGTTTTTCACAGCGGTGCCTTGCCGCAGCGGACTCCCGGATGACCCACGCAGATCGGATTATCCTCGAATCCGATTGCCGTAAGTCTTCATACGATTCCGGGCGTCGCGATAGGTGGCATTGTCCGCAGCCATGCACGCTTGATTGTAGTATTTCAGGGCGTCCTTGTATCGACCGGACGCTTCGCATGCGATACCGGCACCGAAGGCGGCCCGAGAATCGTCCGGATTGTCCTGCAGGGCCAGTTTGAAGTTCGACGCGGCCGCCTCGAAGTCCTCCGCCCGCAACAGTTTGACACCGAGCACGCAGTTTTCATGGCGGCTTGACTCGACCTCCGCTTCGATGTCGATTCGACCGGGCATCAGCCGGC
>JADFIX010000908.1 GCA_022566435.1 Planctomycetota bacterium | reverse complement strand
CTGCCGGGGCTTCACTTGGTAGTGGGCATCCTACCCGCGGTTGACACGTTGACACCGCGGGCTACAAACCTTTCGCAGCTCCGCGGCTGCATCGCAAGACCCGCATACGGCCGTCCGAAGATTTGCCCCCCGTTTGGGGATGCACCCTTTGATCTTCGGAAGGTGCGACGAGCGTTGACCCGCGTTGCCACGGCCCCTAGACTTATACGGGGTAATCTTCAGGTGGCGAGCGTTGCGCGACGCCTCATACATAAACCGTCCTTCCCTTGCCTGCACCGAACGTAGAGGTCGCCGGAAGCCGAACCGATGTCCGATACCGTATCACAGCGTCCTCCAATAAGCACGGCAAACGGTCGCACCACGCCGAGCCATCACGAAGGCTCCGCCCCGCTTGTCTTGAGTGGACGGGCCGTGGTGTCCGTTTGGATGATATCCATTCTGCTGCATTTATGCGGGCTCGCAGTCATGTTTGTCGTAGTGTTTCCGTTTGCCGCACCAGAGCCTACGGAGGAATCGGTGGTACACGTGGAACTCGTGGGCGACCCGGAAGCCACATCGTTCTCGGCATCTGCGGCACCTGATCAAACGGCGCAGCGTTTGGCGGTCGAGCCGAAACCGGCCCATTTCACGCCGGAGCGATTTGAGAAACTTGCCGGACTGTCGAATACCGCGAAGACCGACTTGCCGATCCTTGGCGTCGGCACCGGTGGTGGCGACTTTTCCAAGTTCGGCCTGACCGTCGGTGGCGGGGTGGGGCCGAGTTTCTTCGGCCTGGGTGGAACGGCGCGGGGTGCCAAGAAGATTGTCTACGTGGTGGACCGGAGCGGTTCCATGCTCGACACGTTCGGGCATGTTCGCGCCGAGATGAGACGCTCGATCTCCGCGCTGCGAAGGAGCCAGAAATTCCACGTCATCTTCTTCAATTCCGGTCAACCGCTCGAAAACTCGCCGCAGCGACTCGTCTCGGCGATCAGGGCACAAAAGGAAAAATTCTACCGCTTCCTTCAGGGCGTCTATCCCGAGGGTAGTACGGATCCGGCCCCGGCCATGCGCCGTGCTTTTGCCACCGAACCCGATCTGATCTACTTTCTCACCGATGGCGAATTCGATGCAAGCCTGGTCTCCCAGCTCGATCGATGGAACAAGGATAAATCGGTCAAAATTTTCACCATCGCCTATTTTGACCGTAGCGGCGCCGCATTACTGGAAACAATCGCACGGAATCACGGTGGACGGTATAAGTTCGTTTCTGAAAACGACCTGCCCTAGAAAGGGAGCGACTTTGGTGAAACAGGGTCTTCATTCGTCTCAGTCGATCGATCCGGGCACTCTTCGATTCGTGGCGTTCGCGCCGACACTGGTCTTGGCGTGCGGCTTGGTCGGCGCGGCGTCGACCGCCGCGCGAGCTGACCAAATCATCGTCAGGGGCGTCAGCCACTCACCCATTAGGATCGCTGGTTTCGACGGTGGAAAGCTCGCCTATCACACGGCGTCCGGTGAATCGAAGGCGGTTTGGTTCGACGACGTGCAGCGTCTGACCGTCGATCGAAGCGGCGTTTTCACCGACTTCAATGAGGCGGAACGATACCTCGCCGCAGGCGAACCCGACAAGGCCATCGTTCGATACCGACGAACGCTTCATATGAGTGATTCGTTTTGGCCGGAGCTTATTGCCGCCCGCCTCGTACGGGCATGTGCGGCGGTGAACCGCATCGATCAAGCGACCCTACATTTCATCCGCGTGCTGCGCGGCGAACACGCCGGTCCGCCTCTGGCAGTCCGCTTGATTCCCCGAGAACTTCCTTCGACGCGTGATGCCAAGGCCATTCGCGCCGTCGAGCATCTCGAGGAACGAGCTGTCGGCGGAGACGTCGGCGGCCTCGTAGGTCTCGAAGCGCCCCGGGGCGTCGGCCCCGGCCTGACGCCAGACGCGTAGGGTGAGGTTCACTTGTAGCTCCTCGTGGACAGCTTGACGCGGTCGTAGACCAGCGGCTCGACGTGCTTGGTGGGCTGACCGGGGTCGCCGGTCCACTCCCAGGCCGACACGTGCGCGAAGTTCTCGTCGTCGCGCTGCGCCTCGCCCTCCTCGGTCTGGTACTCCTCGCGGAAGTGCCCGCCGCACGACTCCTCGCGGTCGAGCGCGTCGCGGCACATCGTCTGCGCAAGCTCGAAGAAGTCGGCCACGCGCTGCACCTTCTCCAGCGAGCTGTTCACCGACTCGGCGGAGCCGAGGACCCGCACGTCGGACTCGAACTCGGCCTGCCGG
>JADFIX010000907.1 GCA_022566435.1 Planctomycetota bacterium | reverse complement strand
AGGAACCGAGGTGCCGCGGGCGTGGACAAGGTGAGCATCAACATGTTTGATGCCAACCACGAGGAAAACCTCGCGGCACTGATGCGGGATCTGAAGGGTCGGACTTTCCAACCCCGTCCCCTGCGTCGCGTCTACATTCCCAAAGGGCCAGGTTCCACCAAGCTCAGGCCGCTGGGCATTCCGGTGGTTCGAGATCGGATCGCACAGGAAGTGATACGTAGGCCTCTTGCCCCGATCTTTGAGCCTATGTTTCGTGACAATTCGTATGGGTTCATTTCCGACCGCAACGGCCATCAGGCGATCGAGCGGGTGTTGGAACTCCACCGCCAAGGGTACCGCACGGTACTCGAAGCGGACATTGAAGGGTTCTTCGACAACATTCCGCACGCGATCATCGATGAGGCGGTCGCGGCTGAAGTGGCCGACGGCAACATGCTGCGATTGGTCAAAGGATTTCTCACCGGGTATCCGAGAGATTCAATATGTTCTTAATGCGGGGATGAGCATGAAAAAAGGCCGGGCTTCGAGTGTAACTCGAAACCCGGCCAATATCGTTGAATTTGGTTATGGTCAGCCTGGCAGGCCAATGACCTGCCGAACAATCAAGTTCCTATGATTACTTCCGACGACGACGAATGGCGGCCAAACCACCGAGGCCGAGCAGAATCAGCGTGGCCGGCTCGGGAATGACGCGCAGCGTCAGCGGGCCGCTACCATCGGCGTACGTAATGGAGTCGTCGCCTGCCCCCAAGACAGACGACCACTTCGTCACGAGATCGTTCGGGTCGGGTGAACCGTCCTTCAGGCTCGTGCCGAAACCGAAATCCAGCGACATGCCATCGTTCGTGGTCTGGGCTTCCGCATTCAACACGTCAAACGTGTATTCGGCGGCACCGCCACGCGCACTCGGGAGGGTCACCAGCATTCCGCCAAGGCGATACGGCATGCCCGCTTCCAATTGCAACATGAATGGAAAGGGTGACGCCGTCGTCGAGGCCCAAATGGTCGAGGCCACAAAATCAACGTTTGCGGGGCCTTGCTGTAAGTTCGAAAAGTCGGTGTAATTACCGGCCGTACTATTGTTGGCTGCATCTAACCCGGATGCGCCGTAGGTACCCTGCGGGAACTCGAAACCGGGAAAGGGTATATTGAGAATCGGGCTGTAATCAAACCAAAAGTTCGGAATGCCGTCGATGCCCTGATTGATTGTGTCGACGTCCTCGCCGAGACCCAATTCGCGGCTGGATGCTCGCCAGTCGATCTGGGCACCGCGAACTTGGAAGCTTCGGTCCGTTGTCACCAGGACATGCACCAACAACTCCTCGCCGCCCAGAAAATCCTGCGTAGCGTCAATAGGGTTAAAAACACACCCGTCGATGCCGTTGCATGGCGTGTTCCCGCGGTCGGTAACCACAAGCTGGATGGTGGCACCGGCAAACACAGACGATGTCATTGCAACAAACAAAACCAAAACCAAACCACGTTTCAACATTACCTTAACCTCCTCGAAACAGTCGACCTAGATGACGGGATTGGCGAGCCCTTGTCTAGATTCGACCCACCCCTTCGTGTCTTCAATCAAATTAGCTGCCAACGCATTCGACCTCTTGGCTAGCCCCTCCGATCGCCCATGCCGCCGCGAACCCCCATGACGCAAGTCGCAGCACCCACTTTCGAGAAACCTCGCAAACCACGAGCGACATTCATTTAAGTGGATTCTGCCCTGTGAGTCAAGTGACTTCAGTTCAAAATTGAAGAATCCGATGAGTTTTTTTCCCATTTTCACGACAGCAACGTCCGAGAACGGCAGTTTGGGTCCGAAAACCCGTCTGTAACACCATTTACGCGACCACCCTGCGCTCGTAGTTCGTCTCAAAATCGCACAGCGAGTCCGCCCGCCGCGCCACTATTCTACCGCGAGCGGCCAGATTCGAATTCTACCAAGTCATGCCTGGACCCGTGGCGCCATCCTTCGAGCGCGCACGTTGTCAATGGCATGCGATCCGGTTTGAATATGCCCCGGAGACTCGAGTGGAGACGGAAAAACATTACACCCTGGACCGCGTCGTGCGCATGGTGCTAAGCGCCGCCGCGATCATCGCCGTCCCGGCCATCACGCCAGGTAAAGCCCGTGTCCTCATGGCGTCAGCTGGGAGCCGAGGGAATAAATGTCGTCCGGCACGGCGACAAGATCGAACATCAGTTTGCCGCACACCAAAAGGACCAACAGGGCCAACAACCCGCGCAAATATTCTCCGGGCAGCTTGCCGGTATG
>JADFIX010000906.1 GCA_022566435.1 Planctomycetota bacterium | reverse complement strand
ACTTCCTCCGTGAGTGCGTAGTTCCCATGGCGCATCCCTGCACCGTTATCCCATGTTTCGCCACCGGCCCCGTGCGAACGTTTGCGGACGCTCGCTCCGGTTTTTTCCCGGCACGCGATCACCGATCCGGGTCCCTGCCCGAAACGGCGCCTTGGGTTGCGCGGCCAAACCCGGCCCGATTCCACCGGACGGTCCCTAAACCGGCGCACAGCCCGGAGCACGTTCTCCGACCTGCCGCTCCCGCTGATAGCAATCACCACATCGCCGCGGGAGGCTTGGTTCTCCAGCTGCTGCACAAAGATATTCTCGTAGCCGGTGTCATTAGCCCACGCCGTAATCAGTGGCACATTGTCGGTAATAGGGATCACCCGCAGTCGAGGCAATCCATTTTGAATGGTGCTCTTGCTCAAGTCGCACACCATGTGCGAGGCGGTGGAGGCACTGCCCCCGTTGCCCATGATGAATATCCGATTGCCGTGGCGCCGCGCCTCTTTAAGGGCATCCACCATGGCTTCAATGGTATCAAGGGGGAGAGCGTGGAGAGCGTTGGCGGCGTCGCCGTTTGATCGTTCGGCCCTGGAGCACAAAGGGACGCTGCACGCTACGGCCGGCGAGTGGGAAGAGGCTGCGGCCGCGTATCAAAAGGCTGTCGATGTCAAAGCGAGTGCCAACGGATACACCATGGTCGCGGCGGTTCTCGTGGAACGAGGCAAGCTGGTCGACGCGCAGGAGGCCATCGCCAGGGCCATCGAACTAGAACCGGAGCACGGCGGTGCTTGGGTCGTTCGCGGGGACTTGATGGTGCGCGCCGGTCGTCTCGACGACGCAGTGCGGGCGTATGAAGAGGCGGCTCGGGTAGATCCCTATCGCTACGCGGGCATGGCCAAGGATCGCGTGACCGTCGTCCAGCGTAGCCGAAGCGGCGCGCCGTGATCTGAAGAACGCCCTCATCAAGCGTGACAGAACAAATCATCGGATCGTCCAGCGTCAGTGTTCGTTTGCGGCACGCTCATTCTGTCGGTTATGGACTCATGTTCTCAGTCCTCTCCCGGGCGGCGCGAAGTGGGCTCAGAGATCGTGTGGCGGAACGCGCGAAGACCGCGGCGGCACAACTCGATGGGCTTTGTCGCCGGGTTGCGCAGGTGGCCGAGTCGACCGCAGCCATTCTGGACATTCATCCCGCCTTGACTGAGGATGAATTGTTCGCCCTTGTGGCCCGCAACGTGCGGCAAGACGAACTGATCTACGGGTCTTGCATCGCGTTTGCGCCTGGCGTCTCTTCGCGGGGTCGGCAGTTGTTCGCGCCCTATGCTTTTCGCCGCGACGATGACGTCACGTCGATCGACATCGGGCGAGACTCGTACGACTACACTCAGCCCCAATGGGAATGGTACGGCGAACCGAAAAAAGCCGGCAAAGCGGTTTGGACGGAACCTTACTACGATACGAGCGCGGGCGATAAACTAATGTGCACGTATTCCGTTCCCTTTCTTCGTGACGGAAAATTTCGCGGCGTCGCGACCGTCGACATTCCGATCGAAGAGTTGCCGCAGCAGGTCGAAGATTCCTACCTCGGCGAGACACGATTCATCGTCACCAGCCAAACCGACAAATTCATTTCTCATCCCAATCCGGACTTTATCGTGAAAGAAACGGTGGCGAGCATACGCGACAAAGGGGAACCGGAATGGTCGAATCTTTTTGCGCAAGCGACGTCCGCGAAGAGCGGTGATTCTCGGGTGCTGCGCATCGGCGGTCCCGAGCCGTCCTGGATGTCTTACGCGGCGATTTCGTCGCCGAAATGGCGCTACGCCGCGTCTATTCCCGAATCGCAGGTCCTTCGCCCTTTGCGCGAGGTTCTTCGCAGCCAAATTCTCTATGGGCTTTTGGGTCTGGTTCTCGTTGTTTATGTCGTTCTCGTGGTGTCGTATCGCCTGACCAAACCGATCGAGAGACTCACCCTAGCGGTTCAAGAGGTGGGCAAGGGCAACCTGAACACGCAGGTGACGGGTGTGCACACCGGTGACGAACTGGACGATCTTGCCCGCGTCTTCAATCTGATGACGCGCCAATTGAACGTGTGGATTCAGAAGAGTGTTTCGTCCCGCGAAGTCAGCGAACCGGCAGAGCGGGAAGGTGATTAGCCTCGTAGGGTGCGTCCCGGACCACTGCTGTAAACATCTTTCCTCTTTCGCAAAGGCCTCACTTCTGGCATGTTCATGGTGGCAAGGATGCCGTGGATTTGCAAGGAGACCGCCATGGATGGCACGATGCGAA
>JADFIX010000045.1 GCA_022566435.1 Planctomycetota bacterium | reverse complement strand
ACTCCAACGCGCGCATCGCGGAAGGCCACGGCGCGGAGTTGTCGTCGCTGTTTACGGACCTTGCGTCCCTCGTTATCGCCAGCGCGAACCAGGCCGGTATGAGTGATGCGGAAGTCGCGGCCAATCAGATGCAGATCGACAACACGGTCGCGAGCATCGGGCGATTCACCGAAAACGCGACCGCCTCGCTGGGCGGGATGAATCTTCCGAACGGCGGAAATGCCGGCGTGGAGGCGATGTATAACAGCGCGTACGCGGCCGCCGCATCCGTGCGGTCGGGTGGGGCGAACGATCTTTCCAGCGGTAACTTCGATGCTGCGCTGACGGGGTTGGAAGGCGCCATCGGCAGCATCGCCACGAGTCGGGGTACGGTGGGCGCCTATCAGAAAGACGTCCTGGAGCCGCAAATCCGTTCGGACCAGATCGCGATCGAGAACTTGACCGAAAGCCATAGTCGCATCGTCGATACCGACTACGCCGTCGAGACAAGCCTCCTCGCAAGGGCGCAGATCCTCGTAAAAGCCGGTGTGATGAACTTGAAGATTGCCAATCAGCAGGCCGCCACCGTACTTCAGTTGCTGTCCTAGTGATGCTACACGGTTGTATTTGCGGGTGGCATGGGCAAGCGCCGGCTTGCCCGTGCTGTTCATGGAGGAGACACGGGCAAACAAGTTTGCCTATGCCACCCTCCATAAAACCCACAAATTGAGCTGTGACGTTGCACTAGCCCGCCGCCGTCGCTCGCGTGGCATCGTGGGGTGGCCGCGGCGCATCGGATTATGGTCGTCGGCCTCGCCGAGCCTGGGTGCGTCGTTTCGTCCAGCCTTCCTTTTTTGCAGTCAACGCATCGGATTACTTTAGATGTTTGTTGACGAATACGGTTAGTTCATCGACATGGTCCTCTGCCGCCTTTTGTCCGGCGTCTCGAAGGGCCGTCAGGTTTTCGGGGCTTGCGTCGTCCATGGCCGTGCTGGCGGTGCCGAGCCCGGGATCGATTCGCAAGTACTGCTCTTTCCGATCAACGGCGTCGAAGATTTGGTGCAATTGATAGTCCACCGTCTCGGAAACACCCGACATCATGATGTCGATGACCGGCTGGACCCATCCGAGAGCCCCCCAGTCCTTGGCCGTATTGTACGGATACGGCTCCTTCCGGTCCCCCGTGCCCAGGGAGAGGATCGCCATGTCCTTCGCTTTGGGTTTCTTGGGGAGAAATCTCGCTTCCGCGTACGCGCATAGGGCAGGGTTGTTGGCGAAGAGGCCGCCGTCGATCAGGGGGTAGGGCACGTTTGTCATGGATTTGACTCGTGCCGGCTCGAAGAACGTCGGGGCCGCCGAGGTGGCCCGCGCTACGTCCTTGACGTAGAAGTTCTTCCAGGGGGCGTTTTTCGCATCGTGCTGTCGGAAAAAGTGGGCGTGCCGCCGGCGGATGTCGTAGGCCGTTATCATACACGGCTTGAGAAGGTCGCCGAGCTTCAGGTCCCCAAAGTAGTCTTCCAGCGCCTCCGTTAGTCCATCGGCCGAATATTTCTCGTCCAGCAGTCCACCGCCCGACTTGACTCGCTGCCACAGCGAAAGGTCGAACACTTCGTCGCCGCGTTCGAGGTACAGGGCACCGCTTCGGCCGCGCTGAATCGCGGGCGTTTCTTGGTATCGTCCGGTGCCAGTAGGATGCAGGCCAGAATGCCGCCCCCGTCGATGGAAAGAATGCGACAACGCGACCCGCGAGAGGACGTGCGATTACTTTCGTTTCGTGCCATCATGTGCCTCCTAAGCTATTCCCAAAAATGTCTGAATCGCCAGTCTGTTTCGGATGAGACTGGTCGCCCACGCTCCGAGTAGCGCTACGTTGCGGCGGTCCCTCGCAGGGCATGCCCCGCATCCACACCAACAACGGCCCCCGTTCCCGTCAGGTTCCGGATGCCGAGGGTAGCTCCAGCTCCGCGTCGCCGGTGATGTCGTGACCACCGCATGTCGCGAAGCAGATTCCTTTCAAGCTTATTCGATACTTTCCGCTGAGCGCACTCTGTTTCCGAGGCGCGGAGAACGTGAGCACGCGCTGGTATCCGGTGGTAGCAGGCACCTCGGTGTCTGAGTCGAATTGATCTGAGACCGGAACGGGATTCTTCTTCTCGTCAATAAGTACCGCGGCCAGTGAAAGCGGAATCGCCTCACTGATGTGGACCGGACAATCAAAACACAGACTCAGTTTACCATCAGCGTAATGCGCGCGGACAAGACGCGCCGCGCAAGAACCCGCTCGCCCAGGTCCCACGTAGGCTGCGGACATGCCGCCCACTTGTGAGTGCATGCGCAACTGCCCGGCCTTGGGCATCCGATTCGCCATCTTCTCAAAATAGTCCGTATGCCGATCTACAGCCGCCCGGCATCCAACCGCTACCAAACACATGGACAGCAGCCCAAACCGAACGCGGCTCAGGCGACCCGGTCCGCCATTCCGTACAGTATTTTGTACGATCATTTCGATCTCCTCGCTGGAGCGGTGACCGGCCGATCACCCTATGCGACCGGCCGAAAGCCACCGTTCTCGATTACTCGTCGTCATTGCGCTGTACGCCGTCTTCCGTACAGCGGCAGTACGTATCACCATGCTCACCCACGAGCGGGTTCAAGAACAGTTTCCGCACGCGAGGATCCGCCGCAAGTCTCGTCGCCGCCCGCCCCGTTGCGAAGAGCTGCACACGCCTTGGAACGCGCCTTCTCGTTCGCGAGGGATTCCGAGTCTTCGGGTGATTGGCCCCCTCCGTCTTTGCATCTCCTGCTTGCAAACTCCGCCCGGCGGCATCGAGCACGTTCACAAGGGCGAGTACGGAAGGCGTGCGCACGACAAACGGGCGGGCCCGGGTGGGCTCTTCACTAATCGCCAGCGGCGTCGCGAGAAACTCCTTTCGCCGATACCCAACATGGACCGACTGCACAAATGGCGGGAAGCTGGGCCCGAAGAACTCGATTTGTAGTCCCAACGTTTCTGTCGTCGCAAACCACATCGGCGGCGCCTCGCCGGCGGCGAACAGCTCTTTGCTCGGGTTGTCGAAATGTGGCGGCCGACTCAACTCGATTTCGCTCAACTCGTTACAGCGCGCCTCGAAGAGGCGCACCGCGTCGCCCTCAGGTCTGCCGCCTGTTTCCGCGGCGTAGCTTGCGATGGCCATCGCGGCCGGGCCGGACGCGAAGGCCGCTCCCGTCGGCGCCCAGAATCCCTTTTGCCGCTTGAAGCTTGTGATGACCGGCGGCGTTTGGGCGTCTTCGAAACTCGGTCCGTGAACACCGTCGAACCGACCGAACAGCGAAAGCTCGATGACCGCCGGTACCGTGTCGACGTTGAACCCGCTGGTCGATTCCGTCACGAGTAGCAGATGGTTCGCACCGGGGTGAATCCGGCACGCGCCGGCCACGGCAGACACAAGTACAACCGCCAAGACAACCGATCTCAGTTGTCGTGCAGATACATCACGCCTTCCGTGGACACAAGTCCGCCTCCGCAGATGCCGCGCGGCCAGCCGAAACACGGTCTGCCTATCGCTCAATGTGGACCTTCCAGCCCCCGCGGGTTCTGCGAACAGCGAAGATTTTATCGCCGTACTTCGTGACCTGTGTCAGAAGTGAGTTTATCGTCCCGGCATCCTTGGAATCAACTTTGTCCTTATCAGCAAGAACCTCCAAGTTTGCAATCGGCGGGGCCGTGTTGGAACCACCACGCGGGCGTATCTTATAGACACTTGCCATCAGCTACCTCCAAAGACTAACTCGCTAGCGAATTGCATAGCGTCGTGGAAATCCCGCGCGACTTCGAGCTTGCCGACGAACTCACCGAGTTCATCCACCGTCGCCGCGCGGTGCGACCTGACACAACTCTTCCAATCTACCCCCTTTACGCCTTCACACAGTAAGGATTGGACGTCCTCTGGGCTTGAACCTCCTGGAGGTTTGTCGTTATCGTCAACCGCCGGGTCGCACCCGGTGGCGTTATCGTAAAACGCTGGAGTCGGTTCGTCGATGAACGACGTTATGTCTTTAAGGCTGCGGGCTAACGTCACCCAATAGTCGATGACACGTGCAAACCCCGGATTTGGTAGGTCGAGTTTCTCAAAGTAATAACATCCAGTGGTTTCAGTACTCTTGCCAAAAAGTCTTACGGGGACACTCGGCCCCACGAGCGTTGACAGGTCCTCCAACTTTTGAACGAAGCGCGATGCTTTTCGGCGATTCACCGGGCTTGAGCCTTCGTCGTTAGACACCTCCTTAAGGATCTCGTATAGTTGCCGAACAACGACCAGAGAGGCGATGGGGCTTTGAGCCGTTAGGGCCGTGCCGAGTTCCGGCGCCGACGCCGGATCCAACCTACGTAACATGGCTTGCCGAACCGCCTTACGCATGGCCAAGGCAGTGGCCGCTCGGCCGCTGGCGAAGTATTGCAGGTACTCGACCTTGGTATTGGGAAACTTGCCTACTTCCGTCGCCACATCGACCGTCGCAAGCAGTGACGGCGTTCGGGCCTTCAGACCGATGATGTTCTGATTGGCGTCGAGCTCCGGGCCGATCGTGACCGCTGCAAACGCCAATTCCCTTCGCTGATAGGCAAGACGGATGTAGTCGGGATAGGCCGCCTCCATGCCCGACCAGGACACTTTGAAGTCAAATGACGTGTCCGTCGCGAAGAGCACCGGCCGCACCCTCCCCGGTTCGTCTCGTGGCACGAACGAAGGGAATTTCGGTTCAATGCTGAGGCTCACGGAGGAATCGTAGTCGGCCTCTTCATCCTTCCAGTCTTGGGCGGTCAATGTCCATGCCCCGTCGCCCTTTGTCCTCGGCCAATCCTCGGCGTCATACAGACGCGACATCGCAACGGCCGCATCACCAGTAGTAAACGTCGAGCCGATATAGCTTGCGAATACATTGTTGTTCTCGAACCGAAAACTCGCCATGACCGGCGGTGTCTTGCCCTCCTCGTAGGTCGGCGCGAGGAGCAACTCCTGTCGACCGATGTCGAGGCTGAATTCGGGCGGCTTGGTCTCCACGACGAGGCCCACGTTCGTCTTGGTCGTAAACAGCAGACTGTTGTAGCCGGCCACGCAGCCGGAGAGCAGCCCGGGGCACAACCACAAACACGCCACAGCGAGCGTACGATGTTTCATTGATTTGGCTCCTTAGTTTCGTCGCCATTTGACGCGTCGTCGTTCGCCAGTTTCTCTTCCTGGATGAATTCTTTTGGGAACTCCGATCCCACGCGGACTTCGAAGAAATCGCTGCTGGGCCATTCCAGACGGACGACCGTATCCTCATCGAGCACGTCGAGTCGCTCGCGCCGCTGATACCCCAAGGTCACGTAGGATTGCTCCTCGAGCGAGCCGAAGCTCGCGCCGATCGTCTGTGAGCCGCGAACCGTCGCCCGAACACCCTCCGTCGGCGAGATGATCTTCATCTTCAAGTGCCCGATGCCCCACAGATGTTCCGTACCGGTGGCCGGATCGAAGTAGTGGATCGCGCAGCCAGGCAAGAGCGCGGCAGCAAAGGCGCACGGAATCCATCGCCGACGCGGTTCGATCCGCGCTGCGGGGTTTGACACCAGGCCTGACGAAATTGAGAAAAAGTGCATGATCAACCGAACCTTGACGCGCCAGCCTGTGACGCAGCGCTGCCTCCCACACCGATGATGCGCCCTCCGCGAGGCGCACTTACGGTTGCTCGAGAATAAACGTCGCCTTGTCCAACGGCAACCCGGGCACGACGACATACGCCTTCATTTCGATATCAATCAGAGGCCACGAAAGGGCCATCTTACACCGAAACGGCCCGCCTGGAAACTCCCTGCGACCAGATTACTTCACCGCTTGTTCTAATTCGACAGGTATTGGTGGATTGGGAATCAAGGGGGGGCATTTTATAGGTAGGCTATCTAGCGTACACTTGCCGCCGGACAAATCGCCCCTGAAGGTCTTCAGACCAAGTATGGCCAATCCGCCTGTCGGCTATATAATCTACGAACAAACACCAAACATTAGGTCCCCGCTTGACCGCAAGTGCAGATCGTCTTTCGCCGATTTTCGTTCTACGCGCCGTTCTTTTGATTACGGACATGGATTGTCTCTTCTGTCTCGGCACGAATCGCCTTTACAACCGAGTACATCCGGTGCCTGTTCAATCCGTTAACGGCTAGTATCTCGTCGCCCGCCGGGTCGTTCGACGCGACGACGGAAGATTCAGACATGCCGAATCGCTCGGCCGCTGACGGCATGACCACGTGCGCGTTGCGACGGTACGACGACGGGCGATTGAGACATGCCGGATCGAGCGGCGATCAAGCTGACTGTCTCCGGCCAAAGCTGATTTTGATTCCCACAAGTAGCAAGAGCGTCATGATTATCAAACCCCACGTCGACACTGCCGGAATTTCGTTGCGGCATGCGTCGTCCGTGCCGTTGCCGTCTTGATCGCCTAAACAACTTGTACCCACGCCTTGAAAGGCTCCCCCTTGCGCGTCGCAAGCAATCTGGTCGATATCCGCACAAGGGTCGCCGATGAGCTGATCTCCGTTGGAATCCATGCAGCATGCGCCAATGTCGCCGCAGGCGGTGCCGAATCCTCGAAATGTGCCGCCGAGAGCGTGGCAGGCAGACGGGGTGATCATTGCGCAGGTATCAAGGAAACCGTCATCGTCGGTATCGACGTAGCAGATACCATAACCATCCTCAGTACATACATTGATGACATCCCGGCATTTCGTTCCTATTCCGAGGAACAAATAGCCCGTCGCCTCACAGCACTGTCGGGTGAATTCTACACACGTACCGTAGAGGTCGTCGTCGTCGTCGTCCATGCAGCAGGCGCCGATATCACTGTCGCACGAACTACCCGGGTCCAGCAACGTTCCGCCCTGCGCGAAACAGCAATTGCCGTCCATCACCGTGCAGGTGTCCTCGACGCCATTACCACCTTGTACGTAACAGCAAGCCCCGACCTGCCCGCTACACGTAATTCCATCTCCCGCGAACGAACCTCCGGCGGCCGCGCAATCGAACTCGGTTGTGTCGTTTTCACAGGAATCCTGCTGCCCGTTTGCATCGGCGTCGGTGCAGCACGCACCCCGAATGATCGTGAGACAGGCTGGGGTCAGCTCTACGATTGGAATCGGTGTTCCTTGCCCGCTAATCATGAGAGTATTGTTCGGGTCCGGATCGAAGGCGATCACATACGTCCCGGCGGCACCGGGCGGTACATTCAGAATAAGATCGCCCAACGTTTTGGCTTCATAATAATTTGGGTTGCAGTTGGCTTGAGCCGCATCCCCCCATGCGTAGTGAAGGTTTGGCGTCGCATACGCCTCGATACTGTCGGCACATGCCGGCATGACCCAATCGAGATTGTATTCGCAAGTTCCGTTGGTGCCGCCGGCGCATGTCATGTCAAAAGGAATCGTACAGGGGTCGCCGTTTCCACTGCAAGCGAGCTTGGGTTGGTAGATCCCCCAGTTCGGATTGTCGGGCCAGCCCTTAGGTGCGAGATCGCCACCCACGCCGTTGCTGTATCCTGCTGGATCTACGGTCGCGAGAATCGCCCCAAGGTTGGGGTTTCCGAGCGCATTACTCCAGCCGTAGGCTTGGAGGGCGAGGTCCACCTCGATCCCGTTGCCCGGTAGCGCCAATTCCCAGCAGCCCAACGCGTTGTTGAACTCGGGTGTGACCGGCTCGCCGATCGTCCCCGCCGGGCTGCCGAGAGGCGCCGTTCGAATCGGAAAAAACCTCATCTGCTGGCCGAGCGCATTGCTCGCCGACCAGAGGGAAAAAAAGCATCAGCGTTACAATTAGCCGATGCCGACGCAGCCCGACGGCCGTCGTTCTCGTTGCCGATTGCCAATTCATTCTGAGCCTCCGCGATAAACCGCTGGGACACGAATCCGAAGATTAGCGTTGCATGCCGCCTCCCAATTGAACTCTTCTCCTAGACTCATGCGCAAACGGCGCACAAAAAGCGTCAATTCGGAGGAAAGAAAAACGGCCTACGGGCCGTATCTAAGTCGAAATTTCGGTCAATACACCCGGGTTAACTTCGTGCCGGGATAGTAGTAACGGAGGATTTCAGCCGCGGTTTTGCCGAGCAAGGCTTGGCCTTGGGCACCCCACTGGCAGAGTCCCAGCCCGTGCCCGTATCCCCGCCCGTTTTCGAAAACAACGTGGTTCTCCGTCATTCTGAAGTCGCAATCCGTACTGCGGACGGTGCTCGCCCCGAGGGCGAGCCGGAAGTTTTCCGAGGACATTTCGTGTGTTTCGCCCGAATCGCCGGTGATTCGGATTCGAGTGGATCTCCCGTGCGGCGATCGCTTGATCACCTCGATATTCCGGAGTCCTTTCAAGGAGGACATTTTCGAATCACGCGACTCGAGTCGATCAAAAACCCGACGGCGTTCGATCCGCACCGGACCCCATCGATATGATTCACCCGGAGCAATCTTGCAGTAATCACAAGGCACCCCGCCTGCCAATGGCGGAATGTCATCCGCCTTTCCGAAGATGGCGGCGGGTTGCGACATGCCACCGCACGCCGCGCTGTAGTAGCTGGAGAAAAGCACATCCGCGGTGCCGTCGTGCCAGGTGCACACCAGGCCGCGAGTGTATTGCGCCGCGTCGATCGCTTTTCTTCCGGTTCCGTCGTTGCGGATGCCCGTGTACACCTGCGAACCTTGTGTCGCACGAACGTCATAATCCGCAGAGGTGCGTCGCCGCATCTGGAAGAGCACGTACCCCCTGCTCACAATAGCCTGGACGCGAAACGCTTCGGTCGCGAAGGTCGGCCATGCCTCTTTCGCCACGACGCAAGCCACGTAGCGTTCCACGTCCACGAGGTTGACAACGTCGATCAGATTTCGTGATCGTATGGTCAGGTGCAACGATCCGGGATAATGGATCTCATCGAGCCACTGACCATCACGTCGAATCGACAGGCGTAGCGACCCGCCTTGGACCGGGCGGAGATGGCAAACACCATCTTCTACGATACCGTCCGCCACTTCGAAGGCGGTGGCCGATTGGGGTCGGACAACGATCCAATCGTCACCACTTACGGTGCCGATGGCCCGATCGGCACCGTCGCTGACTGCGATGCCGCCATCTGCCCGCACCCTCAATGTAGACACGTTCGATCTCACAAGCACGCGTACCGCGCGGATTGGCGTCGCCACATCTTGCGTCTCGCCGCGCCGGTCGGCAGCGAGCGGCTTTCCCATTGCGGTCGTCGCCGAGAAGCAAACCACCCAGGAAAGAAGTATCCGCGAGATCGACGTCGGGCGAGACCGGACCGTCCGCATCTGAGGGCCTGTCGCGTCAGGAGGAATATTCGATGGCATACAAGTGTCAGGTTGCATTTGAATTCGACACCGACGAACGATCCTTGAAACAACCGACACCTACCTGCCAAGCGCCCATGGAATATACCGCGATTCGATCGTTCATCGCAATGCCGGCATGATTCGCCAAGAGAAATGGCCGTCTTCCAGCCCTAAGGCCGTTCTACGACGGTTCATCGGTCTGCACGGACCGACCGTATCGGATGGCGAAGCGCAAGTCCAAGCGTGGACTTGATAAGATCATTTCGTACGCGTTTGCCGCGGTTCTTGCAATCTGAAGAGGAAGTCCACTCTATCGGGGTGAGCCCGGCGGCGGCCAGCACCTGGTCATAAAACGATCGCCGCGTCTGGGGATGATCGTCGCAGAGATTCAACACGCCCTGGAATCTTGAGCGAAGCAATGCGCGGAGCGCCGCGACGATATCATCAACGTGTATGCGATTCATGTAGAGGTCGCCGTCGTCGCGATGCGTCCCCGCTGAACGGAAGACGGAATCCAGTGTCCCGCGACCGGGTCCGTAAATTCCACCCAGTCGCAGGACCGCGGCTGTGGCCGGTTGATCTACCCCGCCGGATATGACGCCGTCGAGTAACACATGCTCGGTCTCGAGTAGAATGCAGGCGTTCTCGTTGGTCGGCTCCGTCGGCGAAGCCTCGTCGACCCACTCGCCGTCATTTTGCGGGTAGACGCGCGTGGAACCGGTGTAAATAATTCGCGCGACGGCTCTGCGGCGAGCAGCCTCGATCAGATTCCGCGCTGCTTGTAGATACGTCACTCGGTAGTCGCGCTGGTTCGCTCGCGGCGCGACACAAAGCACGGCGGCATCGCGATCATGCAATACGTCGTGCAACCGGCCCACGTCAGCCGTGTCCAACACGGCGGGTGTCATGCCGAGCGCGCGAATGGCCGCAACTCGCTGCGAGGAAGTCGTCGTACCGACGACGTCGTAACCCTCCACCACCAAGCATCGACCGAACGCCGATCCGACGTATCCGCATCCGATGATCACGACCCGTGGTTTGGTGTTCATGTCAAACATTCTTCCGCTGTCATTCGAAAACGCATCCGGCGTTCCTTCACATCGCGACGAATGGACAACGCAGGTGTGCCGGCGAAAGATCGGCGGAAACGAAATTCGCCGTATGGCCCGCTCGAATCCCGGCGATCACTAGCGGTGGCACACAAGTCCGCCGCACAACTGGTGCCCCGGCATCCACGACGAAGCACTACCGAGGGCTGATCTTCAGGAGCACCTTGACGTTCTCGGGATCGGCGGCCGCGGCGAAAGCGTCAATCGCTTTGTCAATCGAAAAAACGCGCGAAATCATGGATCGCACATCGACGGCCTGCCGTGCAAGGGCGTCAATCGCCTCCGGGAACGGACCGCACCGACTCCCGATCACCCGAACCTCATCGATTACGACGGCCGATAGATCAATGGCGGCAAGTCCTGCGTACGTACTCTTCAACACGATGGTGCCGCGAGGCCTGACTAGCTGGAGTGCGAGTTCCAACCCGACGGGCGAACCGGAACACTCGATCACGATGTCTCGATCGCGTCGCGGTACGAGCGCGTCCAGGTGAACGCCCTGAATCTCCACCTGCCCCCCGGTGATGGCGGCGGCGATAGCGAAGGTGCCAGCCTCCAGCCGGTCCGGGATGATGCGGTACGTGGTGCCGTGCAGCGCCTCCACGCCCTCAACGGTGACGGTGTGGGTGCCGGCGCCGCTGATACGCGCCCCCATGGAGTTCAGCATCGCGGCCAGGCTCTGCACCTCCGGCTCCGAGGCCGCGTTCACGATAGTTGTTGTGCCGTCGGCGGTGGCCGCGGCCAGCATCAGGTTCTGTGTGCCCAGCACGCTCGGGTAGTCAGCGAACACGCGCGCCCCCCTGAGCCCATCGGTCTCCGCCACGTACTTCTCCCCCTCACGGTCAACGCGGCTGCCCATCGCCTCAAACCCAGCCAGGTGCACGTCGATGGGACGCTGG
>JADFIX010000044.1 GCA_022566435.1 Planctomycetota bacterium | reverse complement strand
AGATAACACCAGGAGTGTGGGTATCGGCATGGAGCGGACTGGCAAGATCATCACCAGCGCGGCCCTCATTCTGGTGCTGGTTGCGGCCGGCCTCGCCACCGGCGATATCCTGATTATCAAGGCGCTGGGGGTCGGCACGGCCAATGTACCGACCGGCGTCATGATGGCCGTCGACGGCAAATTGCTGTGCGAGGAAGTGGAGGTTCAGCTCAGCCAGGACTGGCCGGATTATGTATTCGACGAAGACTACGAACTCATTCCGCTCGAGGAGTTGGAGCGCTCCGTGCGACAACACAAGCATTTGCCCGGCATCCCCTCCGCCGCAGAGGTAAAATCCCAGGGCATCAACGTAGGCGAGATGCAGGCGGATGTGATCAAAAAGGTCGAGGAGCTGACTCTGTATGTGATTGATCTGAACAAGCAGCTCAAGGTCGTCAAACGGGAGAACCGGGCGATCCTATCCCTGTTGGGCATGCCGGCCGGAAGAATAGAGGCGGAGGCTTCCCGATGAATGCACTCCAAGCTTATGAAACACCCTGCGTGAGTGACGGGCACCGACGTGCCTTCAACGCACCGTCGCTCTTCCTTGACGGCCAGGCACGTGTTTCCTGCCACGTTGGGCGAACCACGCCCTGCCGCTCACCGCTTCGTATGGTTTGTATTCTCGCGACAATGGTCACCCTCGGAGGCCGCGTCGGCGTAGTGAGTGCTGTAACCAGAGCTCAAATCTCCAGAAACATTTACCGGATACCCTATGCGGACGGCGAGTCGGTCGATCTGGGGCCGAATGACTATTTTGAACACAAAGGATCCATGGATTTATCGGCCAGCGGTTGTGTCGGGATAGTGGCGGCCGGACACGCATGTTCAACCGACGCCGACTGTATTTTTGGAGGAACCTGCCAATCAGGTTATTGCAATCTCGCTTGCGAAAACTGTAAGGAATCGGATCAGTTGCTGGCTTGCGATTTCGTACAGGTGGCGCCTGCCGACGGCATCGTTTGCTCCATCATCGAACACTTCAACGATGGCGGATGCAGCCCTAGTGCCTTTGGGGCTTTCGGCAACCTGATCATCATCCTGCACGCCAACGGCGAAGCGAGCCGTTTCCTACATATCAAGCAATGGAGTCCATCTTTCTTTGGGATTCAGCCGGGCATGTTCGTCACACGAGGCCAGCCCATTGCCATCGAGGGTGACGTCGGCAACACTTGTGGGAGCACCGATGATGCCAGAACGGGCAGTTGTCTCGATGCTCAGACTGTTCCGTCAAAAGCCTGCGAGTCCATCTTCCCATTTATTGGGTGCGAGGACGATTCCGACTGTAACGGCGTATGCGACGGTGGAACGTGCGACGGAGGCGTATTGGCCGGACAGTCGTGCACAACTACGAGTGATTGCGAGGTTGAATGTAAATCGACTAGAACCTTTCGCCACAACCACTGGAACATCGTTCGGTACACCGGAGCGAGTGGGGTGGTCAACCCGTTCACCTGTGGTATTAACGGCAACCTTTGGAGTGCCAACACCAGCTACATCGCGCCCTGCCTCAATTCGGATGGTAATTCTCAGAGCTATCCCGCAACGACAACCCTGTCCGGCGCATCTTTCTCAGGCTTGGCCTCATCCAACGTAAGACAAGCCCATAACACCATCACGGCAAGCACAGTTACGGTGACGAACCGGGCAAGCCTCGTGCTCCATGCAGGCCAGAAGGTCACGCTGCTGCCCGGTTTTGCGGTCAGCCCGAACGCTTATTTTCGAGCCGAGATCGCCCCCCCAGACGTAACGGCGCCGTCGGCCTGGCCCATTCCCGCGGCTTGCCCTTGCACCGGCGCCTTTGGGTTCTGCTATGAATGGTCCGACCCAGCCGAGGCAGACGGTATTGACGAGGTATGCAATCCTCAGGGTCCGGATTCAACGAAATGTCGCAAGACTTGCCCCTGTCTAACCAGCGGCACCTGCGCGAACTGATTGAAGAAGGCTCCGGGCGGGTCAACGAAAACGGAGGATCGCATTGATGATTCCTGCGTTCAAACGTAAGCGTGGTTCTATACGGCCGGACTGGGTGGTAGCGGTCATCTCTGCATTCTCGGCGCCGGTCAAGCGCTGTCGCCCGATTGCGAACCGTTCGACCTCGACGACGACGGAGACGTGGATATTGCTGATTGCTCGAACTTCGAAACTCAGTTCCATGGACCGAGCCGGTCTAGCCCCCGAGAACCCGGCAAGAAGAACGTATGACCAAGTCACTCTGTGTCGGCAGAGCCGCCTTGTGGACCCGCCTGCTCGCATCGAATTCGTGCGCGCGGCAAGAATTCCTCCCTTTTTTCCGAATTCGATAGGAAAAGCGCGCTCCGATGTCGCGGACCTCACTGGACGGCGTTTCTTTTTCAACGGAGGTTTCGAATGATGACACAAATCAGAAAAAACTCGGTCGTTTCGGTCGCGGCGGTTCTCGCCACTGGGCTTTTGTGCCCATGGGCAACGTTGGCCCAAGATACGATATTCACTTACCAGGGCGAGTTGAAGGAAGGCGGCGATACCGCAATCGGATCCTTCGACATGAGCTTCTCGCTCTGGAACGCATCCACCGACGGCGTTCAGATCGGCTCGACCATCGACAAACCGGGGATCGTGGTGACGGATGGTCGGTTCAGCGTTCAACTGGACATGGGTGCCAACGCCTTCGACAACCGCAGTCGCTGGCTGGAGATCACCGTTGGGGGATTCACGCTGGCTCCGCGTCAGCCGATCACCCGCTCGCCGTACTCGATCCAGACCCGAGGCATCTTCGTGGATGACAACAACAAGGTCGGCATCGGGACGACCTCGCCGGCCTTCGACTTCCATACCAAGAAGCTAGCGCTTGGCGGCAGCAACCAGCCCGCCGCCACGCTTGGGTTGCAATGGAGCCAGGCGTCCGTTCCCCCCAACGAAGACTGGCTTTCCTTTCGCGTCGGCGGAACGTTTCTTAACCCGGTCGGTCAGGATGGCACGCACATTATTCGCAAAGCCGGCACGGCGCTGCACTTTTCCGTGGAAGACACGATGAACTCCGGATCGCTGACCCCCCAGTTGACGCTCACGGAGACCGGTCGACTCGGCATCGGAACGACCAGTCCCGAACGCGTGCTCCACACCGTCGGAAGCGTGCTCTTCGAAGGTAATCCCGGCAACCCCGGCGTAACCTTGCGCAACACGTTCGAGGGCGAAATCACTGCAAAGTTCGGCCTGTCATCGACGGCGCTCAACGACGGCTACGCCTATCTGACGGACCAGGTGAATCACAGTACTCTTTACTTGAGGGACCGCCAAGTCGGCATCGGAACCTCGATCCCCCAAGCAAAACTTCAAGTCGAAGGAGGCACGGACAAGACTCCCTCGGGCGGGGGATTCATTGTACTCGGGAGCCCCAACGGCAAAAACATCTCGATCGACGACAACGAGATCATGGCCCGCAACAACGGCGCGACTGCGCCACTGACTCTGAATGCCAACGGAGGGAACATCGCGTTTGGAGGCGCTATCTTAATCGGCCATACGATCGTGACCGGAGATACCAACGTATCGTGCCCGGCGGAAACCAAAGTGTTGGGAGGCGGATGTCGAATCGACGGGGACGCGGAAATCAGGGCGAGTTATCCATCGGGTAATACATGGTTTTGCGTGGCTGGAGACCAATCAGGTTTCATCGTGATGGAAGCATACGCGATTTGCGCGAACGTCAAGTGAACGACTAGGGGGTGCAAGCCGGAAGCACAAGTCACGGCGGTAGAGAAATACCGGAAGCAGACCCAGAGAAGGATCCTAGAACCATGAAGCCAAACATCATCCAAAGCCCAACCGATCGGGAGCGGAAACGAACTCGCCACATCCTGCTGAGCAGGCCGATGCCGAAGGTCGTGGCCATTCTGGTGCTAACGATCACCTACTCAGCCGGTGCCGGCGACCCGCCGGCGTTTGACATACCGTGGTTCACGATCGACGGCGGTGGCGGTATGTCGCAGGGCGGGCCGTTCACCGTTACCGGCACCATAGGCCAGCCTGACGCCGGCTTGATGACCGGCGGCGGATTTGCGATCGCAGGTGGTTTCTGGGCCTCTTTCACGGTGCTCCAGGTACCCGGTGACTGCAACCGCGACGGCATCCCCGACGAGTCGCAGGACATGGTGAACTGGATCGGCGAAAGCGGATCATGGCACGACCCGCAAAACTGGGACTCCGGCGCCGTGCCCGCCACCGGTCAGCACGTATGCATCAACGTACCGGGCGACCAGACCGTGACCTATGAAGACGGGACTACCGACATCGCCAGCCTCTCCTGCCACGAAAGCCTTGTCCTCAATGACACCGACTTCCCCTTCATCAAGTTGATCTTGCAAGGGCAGTCTCTCGTTGTCGGCGATCTGTCCATCGGGGGAAGTAGCGG
The DNA here is from genome assembly GCA_022566435.1 of Planctomycetota bacterium. GTDB lineage: Bacteria > Planctomycetota > Phycisphaerae > UBA1845 > UBA1845 > JADFIX01. The sequence goes on along the minus strand of JADFIX010000044.1, from coordinate 6,922 downwards.
CAACGAGCTACAGAACAACGCCACGCTGACCGTCTCCGGACTGTTCAGCGTTCTACCCGGGCGGTGCGGGCTCAGCGGACCCGGCGACATCATCGCCAACGGCGGCTTGAGCGTCGTCAGCCGAGCGACGCTGCTCAACGGCAAGGCGCTGTACCTCGACAACAACAGCACGGGCACGTCGACCACCGGCGGCCTGATCGTGCTGAACAGCGGCTGTTCCGTCCATGTTCAGGCGGGATCGACGTTCGACTTACAGGGAGATTCCACGGCCTTCTCGGGGTCCAACGGGTCGTTCGTCAACGAAGGTACCTTTGTACGCTCCAGCGGAAACGGGACAGCCAGGATCGACTGTCCCGTCGTCAATTCAGGCCAGATCCACGTGCAGAGCGGGGAGCTCTACATGAGCGGCGGAGGAGTCCACAGCGGCGAACTTCGCAGTGATCCGGGAACGTTGTTGAAACTCACGGGTACAACCCTGCTACCGGGCTCGAGCCTCATCGCCGACGACATCGAGCTCGGCTGGGGGTCCGCCCGCGGAAACGTGGACATCAGCGGCACCATGATCGTTACCGGGGGTACTTGGACCTTTACCAACACAGCCAACATCGTCAGCTATGGTCCAGACCTGATCGTGAGTCCTGGTGCCGATGATTCCGCTAAAGTCTTCTTTGAAGCGCCCACCGATGCACCGATCGCTTTTGATACCATCACGATCGGAAACGGCCAAAGTCTCGGCACGGTGCAATTCAACACCGGTCAACCGGTCAATGTCAATACGCTGACCATGCTCCGAGCCGCCATTCAAGGCTCAAGCCCGATCAACGTTGGCGATTCGTTCGTCTGGCTGAACGGTAATATCTTAGCCGGCGGCGACCTGGCGCTTAACGGTGACTCTTTGGTTCAATCGACGAGCAGCGCGCGGACCGTTTCCAGAAACCTAATCAACGCCGGGAATTTCACCATGTTTGGAGGATTCACTTTGGGATCGGGCGCTCAGTTCACCAACCTCGCTACGGGCGTCTACGACATTCAGGGCGACACCGCGCGGATCAGTTTCGGCTCGTTCCAGAACAACGGATTATTGGTTAGGTCAGCCGGCGGCGCCGCCGCTGAGTTCAACGGCACCGACCTGTTCAACGTCGGTACCGTCGAGATTCAGTCGGGCGAACTCGAGTTCTCGTCCGCAAACTACATTCAAACCGCAGGCCAGATCATCCTCAACGGCGGCAACCTCAGGATGTCCTTCGGGACCACAGCGGTCCAGATCAACGGTGGATCGCTAACGGGCGTGGGAACGGTTTTTGGCGACGTCCGCAACAACGGCGGCGTGGTCGAACCCGGTCTCTCGGTCGGCGAACTCGCCATCGACGGTGATTTCACGCAGCCTTCCGCCGGCGTCCTCCATATTGAGATCGGCGGGCTGACGCCGGCTGTGGATCATGACCAGTTGATCGTCACCGGCTCAGCGGTAATTGATGGTGCGCTGGTGATCGAGTTTGTTAATGAGTTCGTGCCGAATCCTGGTGATTCGTTTGTCGTTCTGACCGCGGGCACGCTTAGCGGATCGTTCTCTCTGGTCTCTCCGCCCGGCAACTGGACGGTAGCTTACGATAACAACGAGGTGGCCGTCACGCTGGCCACGCCACCTTGCGGATTCGTTGCCGCCGCAGATTTTGATTTCGATTGCGACATCGACCTTACAGATGTGAAAACGTTGATCCAATGCCTCACCGGCCCGAGCGCGCCGATCATGGAAGGCTGCGCCGTAACAGATCTCCATGCTGATGGGCACACAGATTTGCGCGATTTTTCCGAAATGCAGAACTGCTTCTCCGGAGCGGATAACCTTGTTATTTGTGGAGAGTAACCCTCACGGAACCACGCGAAGTCATCGGACCCGCGGTACGCACGATGAATCTGCGGAATGAATCCATCAAGCGTTGGAAGTCGTGGGGCGAAGGACCTGCGCCCCACCGTTCATGCCAATTGACATAAAGGATGTCACGTCAATTATTTCTAGTTGCTCTTCCTGTATCATCAGCGCGATACCAAAAGCCGCCTTTCTGGCACAAACTCGACGTTCGAGGGGGTCACTGAGTGGGTCAGTCGCACCGTGGTTCTTGTCCAAAACCAAGTACTCAGTGACACCCACGTGACTCGCAACCCCGATTTCTGGCCATGGAACACGGTGTTGCTCGCGTTCGGACCATCGGCCCTGCCATGACGATCAGCTGCGTGAGCTGAGCGTCATGGTTCTGACACCTGTTGGAGCGTGTGGGTCGCAAGTCAATGCACTTCATGGAATTACGATTCCATGCACCTGTTTTGGCAGGTCCGAGAACACGTCAACGATCGCGGTTCTCGGTCGAGTGGGTCAGTATCCGTGTCAGTCCAAACGAAACTCACAATCCCATTACCTCCTCAAGTGCGCGACGCGCTATATCGATCTGCTCCTCGCGCACCTTCACGTAGTGTTTGCGAGTCGTGCGGATGTCCGCGTACCCGGCCAGCTCCTGCACAACGTGCAGCGGAATAGCGCCAGCGAGATTCGTGCAATAGCTCTTCCGAAGGTCGTGGAACGAACACTTCGGAAGTCCAGCCTTCTCACGAATGGTCTGGAAGTCACGCCAGATGTTCAGCCGCTTCATGCGGTCGTCCTTTGCAGGCCCTTTGCCAATAACGAATACGTAGTCCTGTCCATCCGCTGCAGCGAGTTGCAGTTCCACGAGGACTGCGACTCCCAGATTCGGTAGCGGGACGATCCGCATATCCTTGTCCTTCGGCGTCCACGCCGGGCGACGCTCCGGCTCGTCCTTGCGAACGACGCGCACCTCACCCCGTTCGAAATCAACGTCGGGCCAAGTCAAGTTGAGCACTTCACCCAAACGCAGCCCGCAGCAGTAACCGAGCGTAATCATGCCGCGCCACCCAAGTGATGGCGATGCCACGATCAACCTCCGGTATTCCGTTGGACTGATGTAGTGCCACGGTTGTTGCGCGATCTTCTCTTGGCGCATCTCGTGAAACGGATTCTCGCGAATCAGCGAGCAAGCAACGGCTTCGCGGAAGATTCGCTTGCATTCCCGCAAGACCTTGTTCACCGTCGCCGGGGCTGGAGTGCGACCGCGATACTCCCGCTCGCGATACCACGCCAAGAAACGCCGCGCGTCGAGGGATGTCACTTTGCTGACCATTATCTGTGTGCCGAGAAACCCACTCAAGAACCGTAGCGCACGTGCGTGTTCGACTTTGGTCATCGGAGCGAGGTCGCCTCGAAGATCGAGGTACATTGTTGCGAACTCGGCAAGCGTGACCGCACGCGGCTGGTCGCCTTTACCCACTCGAACTTCTGCCTGCTTTGTTTCAGCGTATCGCTCTGCCTCCTTTCTGTTCTTGAAGCTCCTGCTGAACCGTTTCCCATCCACGCCGAACCACCGCACTGCCCAGCTGAACGGTCTCGAGCGCGACCATTCGCTCTTGGGAAGCGGCGTTCCGAACTCGTCGACGGGAACCCGTCCATGCCATTTCCGACATACACTAACTTTCTCAGTCGCCATGCTGCACCACCTCGACCCTGTATCGGGTCCGTTGCAACCACGGACGACTGACCCAGCCGGCAAGTGTAACCGATAGGCCTTCCTTGCGCCATCGGCGAAACATGGCCACACCGCAGTCCTAACGGACCAAAGCGCGTAGCGGCTCAAGTGCGCCCGCCATCGGTCGGGCGAGCTTCGTACGCCACGGGTAGTCTCCCGCTAGCAGCCGCCGGCCGTGCCGAGAATCAACAAGCTCGACGCACGGGCTTGAAAACGTCTCCAAAGATCTAGAATCGAGGGTAGTGTTGCGGCACCTCAGCAGCCGTGATCCTCCAGAGGGGGAGCAATCGTCGCGGCACGCGGCAGAGCGACGTCACCCGTTAAGGCTGGGCGACGGCAAGTACCAGCCCGGTGGACCCGTAGGATGGCACAAGCGTAAGGTCGGGATCGAGCGACGGTGCTTCGATCGAAGCGAACTCGCCAACATGGCTACTATATTGCAGAACTAGAAATGATTGCCCTACCGACGGAACAAACGTGTCCGCAAACTCGATCTTCAAGACCCCGTTAAGTGAGGCCGTGCCGGTTACGGTGAGCTTGCCGACAGTGGTGGCTGTAAGACCAGAGATGTCAATGAGCAGCGTTCCCAACGACGACTGGGTGTAGCCTTCGAACGATTGAAATGGGCTGGCCACGCCGACGTGTACGGTACCGTTGTTCGTCCACGCGCCGCGTGCATGAAGAACCCCGCCGCCGGAAGACTTCAAGACTCCATCGTTGACCCAATCCGTTCCGTTGACAGTGATAATGCCCGGGCGGTCGGAGTGAATCGTTCCCTGATTGACGAGCGATGCGTCGAACGGTCCACCATCCGTTCCGACCGCTCCATTAGCGCCGACAATGGTAATACCCGGACCGATGGTCATCACGCCGAGATCGCCTAGTGCGAGACCGCCTTGAAAGATGGTGTTGCCACCGGTGCTCAGAAATTCAATCTGCCCGGTTCCGTCAATCGTCCGGTTCGGCCCCAGGACGGAGATACTAACGGCGGTCAAACCACCGCCACCACTCATGCCAATGGAACCGTTCAGTGTGAGGCCGTTCCGGATGTCGAACAAGGTGCCATGGGTGAACATCCGCATTTCCGCATCAAGGGTCACGCCGTCCAGCGTGGGCCTGTCACCACCAGGTATCCCGGCGACCAGGTCGAATGTTGTGCCGTCGGCACTGGAGATGGTTCCGCCAAGCGCGGTGCCTTTGCCGAGTTTCCAGTTGAATTGATCGGCCTCGAGCACCAGCCCCGTCTCGTTGACCAGCGTGCCCTCGATGACTACCAAGGTGTTCACGAAGTCAAACGTGCCCAGGTCGGCGATGGTGAACTCGCCGTCGAGACGAACATCGGCATCGGTTGCGGTGATGGTACCGAGGTTCTGGTACGTGTCGCCCAGGATCAGCCTGCCGGCACTGGTTGCCTCGACGTTGCCGTGGTTGGTCCAACTTCCACGCGTCAGTAGTTCGCTGTCGCTGCCGCTTACGCGTAACGTGCCGTTGTTGATCCAGTCGAGACCGTTGATTTGAAGGGTGCCGCTGGTGTCCGAGTGAATCAAACCGTCGTGGACCAACGGAGCGTCGGCACGACCGATCTGCCCCTCAGCGCCGCGAATTGTGATGCCGGACCTGATATGGAGGTTACCAGCATCGACTTGGCTGATGCCGGAAGCACTGGGATTGGAAATAAAGGAAATGGTGCCGTTGCCGTCGATACACTTGTCCGCCCCCTGAAAGCCCATGAAAACGCCGGTCGATCCCGTGCCTCCCGCCAGCCGAATATTCCCGTTGATGGTCAGTCCGTTCAGGACGTTAAGGATCTGACTATTGGAAAGCAGGTCCATATTCCCGTTGATGGTCACCCCATCGAGCCGGGACCGGCATACGGCCGGTACAATGTTGATGAGCGCCCCGGGGCCCAGGTCGACGATGCTGTCGACGATTACGCCGCAAGCCAGATCCAACTGGTTGTTCATCTGAAACGAGCCGGCCACGGACAACACGGACAATGTGTTGAATTCAAGACGCAGTTTCTCGTTGCACAGCAGGTTGGCCAGCGGTCCGTCATTCGGCGCTGCAAAGTCGCGTGTTACAGTGACCTCAGCGTCCGGCACGTCGATGATAACGCTCAGGCCTGCGCCGGGCGCGAATGGCGCGTCCCAGTTGGCATCATCCGACCAGAGCCCGTCTGCCGGTGACACCCATTTCACGACATCGCTCAACGTGATGATGCCGACGTCGGTAATGCCCCCGCCGACCAGCTCCGCCGCTCGCGCGGAGCCGAGAAAGTCCTCGCCTTGGATGACCACCGAGGCGATCACACTGATCTCACTGAGCTCAACGGGCACGTGAAGAAGAAAGAACCTTCCGTCGTTCCCGCTGACGGTAGAAGGACCGCCTCCGACCAGCTCCACGTCCGCGCCGAGAACCGGGGACCCATCGGAAAACCGCACAAGTCCGGTCACCGTTGTCTTCAGCGGATTGCCCGCCGAGGCGCCAGTGAATTCGGTCTGGCATTGGACGTAGTCGAACATGTCGACGTCATCATCAAGGTCCAGGTCCGCAGTGGCGCACAGCGCGATCAATCCGTTGATGTTGCCCGGTCCGGTCATGCACGAAACAAAGATGGCGTTGTCCGTATGGTCCACATCGCCGTCAAAATCGATGTCGCAGGGTATTTCGCAATCGTCCGGGGTGCCGTTGGCGTTGTCGTCGATGTTGTCATCGAAGCCCGGACAGACGTCGCAGCCATCCGGTACACCGTCTCCGTCGGAGTCAACAGTGTCATCGAAACCGGGACATATGTCGCAACCATCCGGTACGCCGTCACCGTCGGAGTCCACAGCGTCATCGGAGCCTGGACAGACGTCGCAGCCGTCGGGTACGCCGTCGCCGTCGGCATCCAGTGTGTCGTCGAAACCGGGGCAGACGTCAATGTCGTCGCAGACGCCGTCACCGTCGCTATCCCCGGTGGCATCGTCACCCAGGCAGACGTCGCACCCATTCGGTACACCGTCGCCGTCGGAGTCGATGGCGTCATCGAAGCCAAGACAGACATCGCAACCATCGGGCACGCCGTCCCCGTCGCTATCTAAAATGGTCTGTCGCTCGTACGCACCCATATCGACAGCGCACCCGATGACTCTCGTATTCCCGTCAAGGTCCGCCGATTCGGTGACCGCCCCGTCGTCCCCAACGTCGATGCACGGCGAACCGGTCTGCAGACGCAAGTCGTCATCATCCGTGCCAACTGTGTCGTCCGCACCGTCCGCATCCACGAACAGCGGATCCGTATTGAGGTTGTTCGCACCGGCCCCGGTCCACCCGCCCTGGACGTT
>JADFIX010000905.1 GCA_022566435.1 Planctomycetota bacterium | reverse complement strand
CGAGCACAAGCTTGATTCCCGCCGCCCCCACCTGCTCGGGCCGATAGGGCAGATAGGTGTCGGGGTTCTTCAGCAAACCATCTTGATGAATGCCCGCCTCGGTGGCGAAGATGTTGTCGCCGGCGATCGGCTTGTTTGTCGGCAAGGGAATGCCGGTTAGCTCCGATACCAGCCGGCACAACGGCGTCAGCCGCGAGGTGTCGATATTGACTGTGCATTCGTATTGGTCCTGGTGCAGCGTGACAGCCATGGCGACTTCTTCGAGAGCCGCGTTGCCGGCGCGCTCGCCGATTCCGTTGACCGTACACTGCACCACGTTGACGCCCTCTTCGATGCAGGCCAGCGTGTTGGCCACCGCCAGCCCGAGGTCGTTGTGAAAGTGGACCGCCAGCAGCGCCTTGTCAATGTTCGGGACGCCGTCCTGAATGCGGCGAATGAAATCGCGGGCCTTTTCCGGAGTGAGCAACCCGACCGTATCAGGAAAGCCGATGGTCGTCGCGCCGGCGTCGATCGCGAGCCGATAGACTTCGCAGAGATAGTCAATTTCCGTACGGCTCGCGTCTTCAGGACTGAAGGCGACGATGATAAACCGCTCGGCCGCATAGGCAACGGTGCTGGTGATGATCTCCAGGATTTCCGGCTTGTTCTTGTTCAGCTTGTGCTTGCGGTGCAGCGGGCTGGTGCCGCAGAACAGGCTGACGCCCCGCTTGCGAAACGGAACATCGGCGAGCGCTTCTTCGGCTGCGTCGACGTCGGCAGCGACCGTGCGGCACAAAGCGGTGAGCACCGGCTTTTTCACAACCGACGCCATTTTTTGAATGGCTGTGATGTCGGCCTGCGATGATGCCGGGAAGCCGGCGTCGAGTGAATGGACGCCGAACGCCTCCAACTCCCTGGCAATGCGAACCTTCTCGTCCGGTTCGAGCGTCGTAAAAAACTGCACCGACAAAACAATGTTCCGCAGCGCCGTGAAGCCGATCAGGGCGACCGCCCGGTCCACGGTCACGACATCTTCACGGATACCAAGATCGGACCTACGCGTCATGCGCAGCACCGCGGCGGTCAGCGAGGCGTCGGACTTCACAATTCGTACGACGTCACTCAACGACGAGTCGTCGGAGGTCGTGACGTTCAGCAGGTGTATGGCCACCGCAGGCGGGCTCGGCAGTTGATCGAGCTGCGCGAGTATCAGTTCGACACGGTCGCGCGTAGACGTACCTCGCCCCCGTCGCGTCTCGACACTACCGATCGCCGTGGTCATGGACTTGGGCTCCGCAGGCCGTCGCGTCTTCAGGCGTGTTCCGCACCCACAAGATCGACCATGCGTGATATCACTTCGTTGATGTCGAACGGCTTGCGAATAAAATCATCCGCGCCGGCCAGAAGAAGCTCCTCGACCTCGTCCGGATCGGCCACACCGCTTATGATGATAATTCGGATATGCTCGTACTTTGAATTGGACCGAATGGACTTGCAGACCGCGTTACCGTTAACGTCCGGCAGTTTGAAATCAAGCAAGAGGATATCCGGTCGAAACCGTTCCGTGAGGATCCCCGCATCGTACCCGGTCGTGCATGTTCGGACTTCGAAACGACCGTCGCGGTCGAGTAGGTCCGTAAACATCTCGACAATGGCCTCGTCGTCGTCGACGACGAGCACACGTTTCTTTCCACTGTCGAGTTGATCCAGGGGAATCTGATTGTTCTTCATGAACGAGATAAGCGACTCCCTGGGGATTCGCCTGAACCTCGATCCCGGTACACGAAAGCCCTTCAGTCTTCCGCTGTCAAAACAGCGAATTACGGTTTGTTGGCTAACCTTGCAAATCTGCGCAACTTCACCGGTCGTGAAGACACCTTTGTTTCGTCCTTGCACCATTTTTCAACCCTTCCACAGCATCCTTGCCTTTTGTCGCCGCCAACCACCTTGTCTATATCCCCCATACTTCCTATACGATACATACGGTAGGCCAGCGCGTCAACAAAAAAGTTATAGGGCTTTCGCGTAAAAGGTCTGCAGACCGAATATCTCGTCGTTGGGGGTTTCTGGTACCCTGCGGGGGCTTTTCAGCGGCGGGCTCGGCGACGTCCGGTCACGTGAACCCATAGGACTGTGATATCTGCGGGGCTGATTCCGGGAATGCGGGCGGCTTGGCCAAGTGTGCGTGGCGCGATAGTGGCCAGTTTTTCTCGGGCCTCCAGCCGGAGTCCGGATAGCAAGCCATAGTCCACATCGCGGGGCAGCGCCTTTGATTCCAACCGTCGGAAGCGCTCGATTTGGCGGCGC
>JADFIX010000904.1 GCA_022566435.1 Planctomycetota bacterium | reverse complement strand
ACGTGCTTGAAAAGGAGCCGCCCGATCTGGAAAACCCTCTACTGCTCATGGAGAATGTGGTGCTCAGCGCACACGTGGCCTCCGCCTCGGCCCGCTTTGACCCCGCCCGTCGCCGACGCGTCGCAGAGGAGATCGCCCCGGCCGCTCGGGTTCACGACCTTCACGTCGACGCGGAGACGGAGGTGTTCACCTGGATGGCCCATGAGGCCAGCTTGCGCCGCCGCACCGATCAGCCGATGGTCTGCTTGATGGACGGCCAACGCAGCTTGTGGGCTTCGTGCGAAAAGCATCTGCCGGACGACATGGTGGAAATCTTGGATCTCTTGCACGTCACGAGTTATTTGTGGGACGCTGCCTACTTGTTTCACGCCGAGGGGAGCGCCGAGGCGACGGCCTTTGTACGCGATCGTGCCTTACGCATCCTTCGCAGCGAGGTGGGTTACGTAATCGGCGGTCTGCGCCAGATGGCGACCAAACGCGGACTGTCCAAATCGAAACAAAAGAAACTGGCTCAGGTTTGCAACTACTTCCATCGGAACCGTGATCGAATGCATTATGACGAATACTTGGCTGCCGGTTTCCCGATTGCCAGTGGCGTGATCGAAGGTGCATGCCGGCACGTCGTGAAAGACCGGATGGAGCGGGCTGGCATGCGCTGGACGATCGACGGCGCCCAAGCGATGCTCGACCTTCGCAGCACTTCGATTAACGACCAATAGCCAGCGTTTCAAACCCATCGGATAAAAACAGAAACCAGGCGACTCTATCCAAATCGTCGCATACTCAAGCAATTTACATGGCAACTCGCTGCGTAGCGGAATGCCGGTTACACCCAAATCATTCCTGTGTTTGCGCCTTAGGAACGGCCGGTAAATAACTCCGGCATTTTGGCCGAAGGCCTGTTTTCACCGTAGCCTGGGGCATCGCCCTGTTGTTTATACACTGCACTTTAGGGGATTTCGTGCATTGAAATTGAATTGCTATTAACAGAAGAGCGGCTCTCCGCGATGGTTTCGGTGTTCTAACCACCTCAACCCATCGGGAGAGCCAAGGATGGCTAAGCGTAAAGGTTCTTCAAAGCGTCAGCAAGCCCAACACCAACGTAAACACAAGAAGTCGCAGCATGATAAGCGAGAGCGCCTCCAGTGCCCTAATCCGGATCGCAAGAAAACAACCGAGGCCAGAGTCCCTCTTGCCGGTGCGATGCAGACTGCGGTCTCGGCGATGCAAGCCGTCCTGGATCGGCGAATCGCATTTCGGCTCGCGATCATTATAGCCGGGATGTTCGTGGCCGACGATCGCCGTACCGCTAGTGCGTGGTTCGTCGCGGGCGGAGTACAAGATGATTGGGACCGGTTTTACGATTGCCTGATCAGCGTCGGTCGGACATCAGGCAAGTTGGCAACAGTGGTACTCGGCCTTGTCGTGCAGAAGTTCGCTCCAGGGCTAGGTGATCGAATCGTATTGGCCATGGATGATTCGCCCACTTCGCGTTTCGGGAAATAGGTTGAAGGTGCTGGCGTCCATCACAATCCGACGCCCGGCCCAGCAGACGGCGAGTGGCTTTACGGCCACAATTGGGTTGCACTTGCTTGGCTGGCGACGCATCCGGTGTGGGGTGTGATCGCACTGCCGTTGCGGTCGATGCTGTACGTTCGCCAAGTCGATGTGCCGAAGCTGGCGGAAAAGTATGACTGGGAATTTCGCACCAAACATCAGCTTGGCGTGGAGTTGTTGACCTGGTTCGTCAAGACCCTCCAAACACTCGGAGTCGAGGCAAAGGTCTGGTTAGTGGCCGACGGTGCTTATGCGGCGCGGCCGTTTCTCCTACCGACGCTTGACTTGGGCATCGTTGTCGTCAGCCGCTTGCGAAAGGACGCCTGCTTTTACGACTTGCCTCCGAAACCCGATCCCCACCAACGCGGACGCCACCGCATCTATGGCAAAAACAAAATCAGTCTGGCGAAGCGTGCTGCGCATAAGAAGGGCTGGCAAACGATCTCCTATCATTGCCGCGGCGCCCGTGTGACTCGTCAGGTCGAAGGAGCACCTGTCGGCGATGCCAAGGGTGCTCTCGGCTGGTGTGTCGATGATGCGCCGCTCAATTTCGCTCGCGCGGTTACCGTGCGTTTCTGACTCGTCGTCGGCGGCACCCGGCATAATAAAGCCGGGGACGCTCTCTACGAAAAAGAGCGTCTAGACGCCCCTCCAAAGAGGAGAGCGCCTTCAGACACAAGCCGCGCCAAACGGCTGGTGTCCGCCTTGTGTTGAGCTGCAGCATCCCACTCTTT
>JADFIX010000903.1 GCA_022566435.1 Planctomycetota bacterium | reverse complement strand
CAGGCATACGGTGGAATGCGCGGCGTCAAAGCCCAAATCTGCGATACCTCCACCGTGAGTCCGGACACCGGCCTCATTATCCGTGGAAAGCCGTTGCTCGAAGTGACCGATCGCTGTCCGGAAGAGATGTTCTGGCTGCTGTTGACCGGGGAATTGCCGGACGCCGCGTCGCTTACGCAACTACAAGACGATCTCGCATCCCGCGCTGCGGTGCCCACCGAGGTCTTCGACGCGCTACGCTGCCTGCCCAAGTCTACCCATCCGATGGCCATGCAGAGCATGGGCCTGCTCGCGCTTCAGAGCGGCTCTAAGTTTCGCAAGCACTACGACGAGGGGATGTCGAAGGACGAGTATTGGGTTTGGTGTCTCGAGGATTCGCTTGATCTGCTCGCCAAGATTCCCACGTTGACCGCCGCGATTTATCGTATTCGATATGAAGACGGAAACCTCATTCCGCGGGATTCCTCGAAGGACTGGAGTGCCAACTTCGCCCACATGATGGGCGTGGACGATCCGACGGGGAACCTGGCGAATCTCATGCGTCTCTACCTGAATCTGCATGCGGACCACGAGAGTGGCAACGTCAGCGCCAACTTGTGTCACACGGCGGGTTCGGCTTTGTCCGATCCTTATTATGCGGTGTCGGCGGGTCTCAACGGCTTGGCCGGCCCGCTGCACGGGCTGGCGAATCAGGAATGCCTGAAATTCCACTTGGCGATTCAGGAACGCTTCGGCGGCGTCCCCACGGCGGATCAACTGAAAGACCATGCCTGGGAGTTGCTTAACTCCGGTCGTGTGATACCCGGTTTCGGCCATGCCGTCTTGCGGTGTACGGACCCGCGTTACATCGCGTGCTCCGAATTCGCGCGAAAGACCTGCCCCGATCATCCGCTGTTCAAGCTGGCGGAGCTGATGTTGCAAGTCATCCCGGGCGTGCTGAAAGAGCACGGCAAGGCCAAGAACACAAACCCGAACGTGGATGCGCTGTCGGGCGTGCTGATGTATGCCTTCGGCGTGGATAAACCGGCTTTCTACACCGCCATTTTCGGCGTTTCGCGAGCGATCGGGATGTGTGCCCAGTTGGTTCTCAACCGCGGTCTGGGCACGCCGATCACCCGACCCAAGTCGGTCACGACCGAATGGATCAAGCAATTCGTGGGGGCGTAGATCCAAGATACCGTGAGACGCCCGCGTGGCTGTTTTTGACATGCGGCACAATCCAATACAATGTCGCGAGTGTCTGAATCGTTCTACAAATGCAAGCCTGTCGATCGGCCGCTCGACGCCGAGGTGACGGTGCCGGGGTCGAAGAGTATTACCAATCGCGCGCTGCTCGCCGCCGCGTTGGCGGACGGCACCAGCATTCTCTCCAATCTGCTCCTTGCGGACGATACTCGCTTGATGATCGAGGCCCTGCGATCCCTGGGTATTCGGATCACGATTGACGAAAACGAATGTCTCGCCGAAGTCAGCGGTTGTCGCGGTTTGATTCCTGTTTCAGAAAGTAAGCTGGATTGTGGCAACGCCGGTACGGTCATACGTTTCTGCGCGGCACTGGTATCGCTCGGACAGGGGCGGTTCGAACTGGACGGCGTGGAACGCATGCGGCAGCGACCGATCGGCGGACTGGTCGATGTCTTGCGGTCTTTGGGTGCGGGCGTCGAGTTTCTCGATCGCCAAGGGTATCCGCCGCTCGCCGTCCACGCGAATGGTCTTTCGGGCGGTCATGTCGAATTCCGCTCGCCGTCCTCTAGCCAGTTCGTCAGCGCAGTTCTGCTCGTCGCCCCGTATGCGGCGCGCGACGTGCTCGTGGACGTCACCGGGGATGTTACCAGTGAACCCTATCTGCGTCTCACGGCATCCGTCATGGATGCGTTCGGCGTGTCGTTAATCGAGCAATATCGGCAAGGCGAGGCGAAGTTCATCGTGGCGGCGCCGCAACGCTATCGCGCGACGACCTTCGCCATCGAACCGGATGCGTCGAATGCGACGTACTTTTTGGCGGCACCCGCGATCGCAGGCGGGCGAGTGACCGTCAAAGGGCTGGGAACGGCGTCGCAGCAGGGCGACGCGCGGTTTGTCGACGTGCTCGAACGCATGGGATGTCGCATCCAGCGTATGCCCGATCGACTTACAGTGTGCGCGCCGGAGAATAACGACCCCTTGCACGGGATCGACATCGATTTGAACGACATGCCCGACACGGTACAGACCTTGGCCGTGTTGGCGCTGTTTGCCGATGGACCGACCACCATTCGAAACGTGGCCAACCTACGTGTCAAAGAGACGGATCGT
>JADFIX010000043.1 GCA_022566435.1 Planctomycetota bacterium | reverse complement strand
GAGATCCACTCGGACGGCTGTTGTTGGCGGAAATTCGGGCGTTCCGCACTAGATTTGGCCTTCATATGGCCAACACCACAGCGTCCTGAGATCGGCTGCGGGTGCTGTGACACTTAGTCTCGCCACGTATCCTTCGAACCAGTACAGCACGTCTGCGAGAGGCATGCTGACGATTGCAGTCGGACATATCGGCAAGAATTCAATATGGTGACTGATCCGAATGGCAGATCGCCAATGAGGGACGCCTGAGGGCATCAGCTCAGCAGTCAGATCGGTTTCAACTCTTGAATTTGGACTTCTGCCGGTCTTTTTGTCGATTATCTACTATTATCCAAGTATATCTATAACTCATAGGCTATTAAGATGATATAAGTCTCTGAGCATCGTATCTGTATATACTGTAACGCATGGATTCTCAGGCCGCTCGACGCTGATGGCCGAAGGTGATCCTGGTCTAGGGTGCCGAATCAGCGGCTCGACGCGGGGCGTACGGTTCGCGACGCCCCTCGCCCCAGCAGGGAGAACGTTGGCGTGAGGGTCAACGGCGGCGGTGCGGCCCGCGGTGCGCCGGGCCACCGCCGAGACCGTCATCCCGAGCCCCTACCTGTCATCCCGAGCGAAGGGAGGGATCGGCAGGGAATGGCCGCCGTCCGATTCCTCGCTGCGCTGGGAATGACCGAGGCGCCGTGAGACGCAATAGCTCCGTTCTGGGAACCGCACACGTAACCGGCCCGACGCAGTGATCAGCCATCGTCGATGGTACGGATGCGGCAGCACTCCGCGGGCGACGCTATAGCAACTCCGCATCGCCAGTTTGCGGACACCGAAGTCTGGCGAGGCGCTGGTACTCAGAGCAGGTTCTGGGTCAAGGGACTATTCAGCGGCGTGCGGGCGCCAGCACCGTGCCACGCCCCTGCGGATTTGGACGCACAGCCTGCCTGCTCTGAATGGGTAGCATGGCGATGATGTGCTGGCATCAGGTGGATGCAGCTGCATGTGTGCGTGGAGCTGATGGACACTCTTGTGCAGTTTCCTGGTTCGTGCAAGTCGACGCCTAAACGCCTCACAACCGCAGCCTGGAGGCCGGTGCCTACCTGCTCAGTCACAGCCTCGGGCCGGTGCCGACCACCGCGCAGGATGCCATGCGGCGCTACCTGAAAGAGTGGCAGCAGCATACCAGCGAGGACGCCTGGGGCACCCGGTGGTGGGAACTCTCCCGCGACGTGGGTGATCGTATCGCGCGACTTCTGGGTGCTCAAGCGGGTACGGTGCAGATGCAGCCGTGTGCCTCGATCGCGCTCTACGCGGCGAGTTCGTGTTTCGATTTCTCGCGCCGTGAAAAGAACAAGGTCGTGACCACGGCCCTCGATTTTCCTTCCATGGGTTATATCTGGGAGGGGCAGCGTCGCCTCGGCGCGGACGTGTGTATCGTGCCTTCGGACGATGACATCGTCGTGGCAACCGAGCGAATCTTGGAGGCCATTGATTCGCGCACGATTCTCGTCGCCCTGTCTCACGTGTCGTATAGAAGTTCCTCTCGGGTCGACGTCGAAGCCATCGTGCGGCGGGCGCATGAGGTGGACGCGTA
Organism: Planctomycetota bacterium; assembly: GCA_022566435.1. Lineage (GTDB taxonomy): Bacteria > Planctomycetota > Phycisphaerae > UBA1845 > UBA1845 > JADFIX01. The sequence goes on along the minus strand of JADFIX010000043.1, from coordinate 9,829 downwards.
TGTGTTGCTCGACGTGTATCAATCCGTGGGCGTGATGGAGCTCGACGCGCAAGGTTGGAATGTGGATTTTCTAATCGGCGGCTCGATCAAGTGGCTGTGCGGTGGACCGTCGTGCGGATACCTCTATGTCCGGCCCGACCTGCACGAGAAATTCCAACCGCGGCTGACGGGCTGGATCGCCCACGCCGATCCGTTCGCCTTTTCGCACGAGGGTATGCAGTTCGATTCGACCGTGCGTCGATTCGCACAGGGTACGCCCGCCATACCGTCGCTTTACTCCGTTTTGCCGGGGCTCGAAATTATCGAAGAGGTCGGCGTGAGTGTGATCGAAACGGAGTCTCGCCGTCGCACACAGCACATCGTCGACTTCGCCCGGCAGCATGGCTGGCGTCTTCACAGTCCATTGGAGGTCGACCGGCGAGGCGGCTCGGTGATGATCGAAGTTGACGACCCAGGGAGCACCGTGGAAAAGCTGGCGTCAAAACAAGTGTTCGTCGACTCTCGCCCCGGCGTCGGACTCCGCGTATCGCCCCACTTTTTCAACACCGACGAAGAAATCGACGAGGCGCTGGATACGATCATGCGCGTGTTGGGATGATCGATCCGCCGAGAAACCGTTTTGTGGGGATTCGCCCGGAAATCCGCAGTCGCCGATCTCTAACAGCCGTCCATGAGGGTTCCGTCACCCGATGCATATTCTTTAGGCCTCAGGGTAAACTTCTAGGATAGAATTGAAAGTCCCATGGAACTACCCGAATCGGCGATGTGCATCGATTGTGATTATTTCCTCCGTGGCCTCGACGTATCGGTGTGCCCGGAATGCGGGCGTGCATTCGACCCATCGGATGCGACGACGTTCCAACATCCTAGCCGCCCGGTGGGTTGGCGACGGTGGGCGAAGGCTCCCTCCCTGACCCAAGCGGTGCCTGCCGTCGCGCTCGCGTTGGCTTACTCGTATTGGTCGAGCGTGCCTGGCGGGCTACTTGCGAGTCTTGGGTTCGGAGTCATCGTCTTCGATATTGCCGGGGTGGCGTTGGCCGGTTGGCTTACGGTGGACTATATTCGTCGTGTCCGAGCCGCGGTGAAGGACAGAGGCCGTGCCTCGCTGGACCAGAGTCACAAGCGGGATAAAAGCTGCTTCCGATGGGTCGCAACGCCGCTGTGCCTTGCGGTGCTTGTTTCAGGAATCGTGACATCGTGGCCATTGCGGCGCCGGTTCGAGCTAAGCCGAATTGCATTCGAGGACGTGATTCGGAAGGTCGAGTCCGGAGCTGTCCCGAGCACTTTGACAGGAAGGATTGGCTTGATGCCAGTGCGTAGAATCATTCGCTATGGAACTGGAGGTGTCTACTTCCAAACTGGAGTTTCAGGTTTTGACCGTGTCGGCTTGGATTTCTGTTCTTCGGATAATGGTTGTCAGTACGGCCAAACCGCGCTTCACCGGAATTGGGCCGTGGATGAGTACTGAGCACGCCGCAAATGAGGAGGAGGCTGGGTGGCCCGGATGCTTGAACCTGGAGGAGCGATGAACTTTTGTACGAGCGTCAATCTTATGATGGGCCGGCTTGCATCATCGTCGAGTGGTCCTGGGTCGACCTCGGTAAGAAGTTGCCTTGTCTTTTGAAAGCCTTGTGAGTCGAGTTCGTCGGTCGACGCAGCCGCTCGCATGCTTTCGTACACTGTAAGTCGGATGGCCATGCCAATACGACCCAGTATGAGTTGTTTGCTATCTTGAAGGTGCCCAGCGTGCCTGAGGCCTAGTCTCCAGGCATCGAGGAGCTGTGCTTGACGGTCCGCCCCCTTACGCCAAGCTAGGGCGAGAAGGCACGGGATTGCATGGCGGGACGCGTCAATCTTCGGTAGAAGAACGAGCATCGGATTCCGGGGATCTTCCTTATCGGGATGTGGCGCGAACCGATAGCCGGGGGCTCGTTCAACCTCGGCTCTAAAGACTTCGAGCATGTGGGAAACAGAGTCCAGGTATTCCTCAACGAGCGGGTGTTTCGCAGGTTGCCACTCAGGCCCGGCGCTGAGTGCAAGAAGCATGGCACGTACATCTCTCGACGGTACCGCCATGCCGCCGCCAGAGTCGGTCGCCTCGGGCCAGAGACGGCTGTAAGACTGAGCCGAACCCTTGGGTTTCCCAAAGGCGTACTGCCTGTCGATCCACGCGACGTAGTCGACAGGCTCAAGGAAGTTCGGAACGGGCGGGCGCCCCTTCACGGCTTGGATTTCCGCGGACCGTTTGTACTCTATGCCCGGCCGCATGTACGCAAGGAGCAAGAATCCGCCGGTAACGATTAGAGGCTATCCCGAAACCGCATGAATCGACATTGACGAACAGAGCCGCGCGCGTAAGCAAGCGTTTTTTCTACCACCGCTTCCTGACGGTCGCGGCTCGGTAAGGGTCTTGGGATTGGTTTTACTTTTCGAGCGATTCCAAGTACTCGACAACCGGCTTGGCCGCATCGCCACCCTTCTTGGCATGCTTCATCAACGGGATGCCGTGTGGGCCGAGTACGTGCCGCGTATCGGAGTAGGCATCGACGGCCGCCTTGACGATTGCAAGTTTGCCGAGCATGGCCGCCGCGAACACGTCGATACGAGCGCCATGTTCGAGTAGGTGCACGGCAATGTCCGGGCGACCCATATGGGCCGCGCCACCGAGCGCCGTTTCCCAATCGCCGCCGCCCCAGTCCCACGCGGCGTTGACAAGCTTCGGCTGCTCTTCGAGCAAAGATCGGACGGCATCAAGGTCGGAATGCCCCACGCGAACGAACTCCTCGACCTTTCCCAACGACAAACGCGGACCTCTGTCCTTCTTCTTCTTGCCGCCGCTTGTTTGGGCCACGGCCCGCCCGCCATAGACGAATCCTCCGGCCGCCAACGCGCCGCCGCCCACCACGATCGTTCGCATAAACTCACTTCGCGTCATTGTCATAGCTATCTCCTACTCGAAACGAATCCTTGCGAGGGCACTCGCCCTCGATGTCGAATCTCGGGAATGCACCGTGGTCAGACTGTTACGATCGGATTGCCCCGCGACGCATTTCCAGGGTTGTATGTGTTGGAAACGGCATGACTTGCACGTCGCGGGGATATGACGATTTCCGACAATCCACGTGGCTGATGCGGTCCACCGTCGGACCAAAAATTCGTCGGATCAATCTCCGAGTCGCGAATGACATGGCGCAAAGGTAGGTTGCATGGCGAAGGCCGTGCCTGTCGCGTCGATTTCATTCTCTTCCGCGCACAAGTGAGAATGATCGGCAAGAAACTCCGTCCACAGGTCACGGAGATTCGGATAGGTCGGGTGGCAAATGTCATCGAATACCAGAATGCCGCCGGGTGCAAGGTGGGCGATCACGTTGTCCAGGTCGGCCCGCGCGCCGGTGCTCCTGTGGTCACCGTCTACGGTCACCAGCGGAATCGATTGCGGTTGGCGCGTATCGCCAAAGAACTGTGGTACGGTTTGTTGCGATCTTCCGCTGAAGAAACGGGTCTCGCCCCGATGACCGGCTCGCTTAAGTTGTACGCGAACGAAATCCGGGCCCGGATTCGCGATACCCGCGTAGTTCGGATGCCACATGTCGAAGAGACAAAGGTTCACGTCCGGGTTAGCGGCGGCAACGACGGAGGCTGATCGCCCCCGGCGGACACCGATCTCGAGATAGACGTCTGGTTTGAACAGTTCGGCATACGCCCAGAGCACGCAACATAAATCCCAGTACCGCGTGTCGGTGGCGATGGCATGCCGCAACCGTTGCATCTCTTCCAACAGGTATCGATCGGCTTCAATTCGTTCAAAGACGTCTAGTAGATGCTGATGTGTGGCAGCGCTGGACGCGCGCTCGATCAACGCGCGAAGGCGTGAGCCGTCGGTTTCAACGCCTTGCGGGATTACCGGTACCGCTTGGGTGCCGTTTTTGTTGTGGCTCATACTTTGCGAGGTCCCTTCATACTCGGCAAAAGCGTCATCGGTGATCATCGTGTTGCCATAATTTGCTGTTGTAATACGCTGGAATTCCCGTGCCTGGTGACCAGCGTATAGTACAGGTCGCGATAGCGTTTTGCGGTCGCTTCCCAGGAGAGCCCGACCAACCTACGCGCACCGCGTGCACTTAGATCCGTGCGTAGCCCCTCATCACGGTACAAGCGATTCATCGCATCAGCGATGGCATGAGTATCGTGTGGATCGAACAACAGCGCGGCGTCGCCCACCTGCTCGGGGAGAGAGGTCACGTTCGAGCAGGCCACCGACAAGTGCTCCGCAAAAGCCTCATACACCGGAAAGCTCAATGCTTCATGAAGCGTGGGCACGATCATGAAAAGCGCTGAACGGTACAATGCTCGCAGGTCATTCGGGTCGACATATCCGACGAAATGCACCTGCTGATCTAGTCCGAGATCGCGTATTCGACGGTGAAGGGCATCTTGATGCGTCGTCTGTGCGCCGCTGCACACCAGAGGAATTCGAGTTCCCCATCGCTCGTAGACCAGGTGCAGCGCGTCGAAAAGACGAAGGTGATTCTTGTGAGGCCAAGTCTGTGCGGGGTAGATGGCGAAACCGCATGACAGTCCAAGTCGCTGCAGCACATCCCCGGACTCGCGATCGTCCGCTTCTCGGTGAATCGCCGTCGGGATGCCCCATGGAATCACGTGCACGTTTTCCGCCGGGATTCCAAAATGTCGCACCACATCATTTTTCACCCATGTACTGGCTGTCACGACCGCGGTGGCCAATCGGCAGGCATCGCCATACAGAACTTCGCGGCGCTCGCGCTCGGCTTCGCTGAAGCACTCCGGCAGGTGGACATGTTGCAGGTCGTGAGGATTGAAGACCGTCGGCACGTTGGTCCGCGTGTACGCTTGATAGGGGAAATGCAGAAGGTCCGGAGAGAACGACTCCCAGAAGCCATCGCTGATCCGTACGCCGCTGGCCGGAGCAAGCTTTCGTCCGCGATTGATGTGTATGGCCTGGTTGCGACCGGTATAGGGTGAAAGCCACTCGGCCGACTTGGGTGTGCAGACCAGGAGGTACTCATCCGATCCCGAGAGCGACCCGAGCCCGTGCACGAGACCGGATAGCGCCTGGGCGATGCCCCCGCTGAAAGCCGGATCGAGTTGCGCGTTAATCACGACGCGCATGACTTGTCTCCACAACGGATTCGGTCAGGTGGTTCGCTGTGCCGGCACGATTGCCGGCAGCGACGATCTCCGGCACCGGGCTGTCGGATACTTCCGCATTGCGCATCAGGCCATCGTATTGCTCGATCGTGCGAACCGTTGACCGGCGCCCGTCAACGAGGACGGTCGCCGGATGGTAGGGTGGAAAATAAATCGCGCGGATAAATCGGTCGATGCGTGCACCAGGCCATTGGGGATCAATCAGGCCGTCGAAAGGGACCTCTCGGCAGTGAAACGATCCTTCCCCCTCTTGCGGCGTGCCTTCGAGCGAACCCGTCTCGGCTCGATCCAGCACCCGGACAAAGAGTGAGGCCGTCGTGTTCACAAGTTTGTCGTAAAGAGAGAGACCTGTTTCCGTCTCCGCGATCGTGACATCCTCACGATCGATGATTTCTCCGGCATCCACCTTTTCGGTCATGCGATGACACGTCACGCCGGTGACGCGGTCGCCGTCGATGATCGCCCACGGTGCGGAAAAGCAACCGCGGTGTTTCGGAAGCAGCGACGGATGAAAATTGAACGACCCCAGACGCGGAATATCCAAGATGTCCTGCGAGAGAATGCGCCTATAGTAAACGGAAAACATGATGTCCGGCCGAAACTCCGTTGCAAGAGCCAAGAATGATTCGACACCATCCGTCGTCCACTTCAGTCCAAGCGCATCGGCAAGGGCTGCGACGGAAGGGATTTCTGGTGGCGAGGGATGGGTCACGACCAGTACGTCATGGCCTCCGGCAATCAGTGCTCGCAGCGCATGGTAGCCGGCGTCGTGATAGCCGAATAGTAAGATTTTCATGATGCCCCGACCGGTTGTTGAAGTGCCGCCGCGAGCGATCCGACCACGCGGTCCGCGTCTCCCTCGGTCAACTGCGAATGGGTCGGCAGCATGATTCCATGCTGTCCGAGATGCCTGCTGACGGCACACCCTTCGTCATTCCGGCAGTCCGCATAGATCCGCTGGGTATTCAGTGCCGGAAAGAACGGGCGCGTTTCGATGCCATCGTCGGCCAATCGTTGCCGTAGTGCGTCTCGATCGATGGGAACGGATTCCTTCAACACGATCCCGTATATCCACAAGACGGATGCCGACCTTCGCGTTGTTCGCTGGCGGGCAACGGGAAGACGAGCATCGTTTAGCGCGCGGTCATACCAAGTGCGGACCATCTCACGTCGAGCGCGAAGTTCGTCAAAGCGTTCGAGTTGCGCCAGGCCGATCGCGCAGGCAAGATTGGTCATGCGGTAGTTGTATCCCACCTCATCGAATTGATAACAGCGATCGCGCCTGGCACCTTGCCCACGAAGAAGGCGCATGCGCTCCGCCAAGTCTCCCCGATTCGTGCAGACCATTCCTCCCTCGCCGGTGGATAAAATCTTGTTGCCGTAGAAGCTAAATGCGCTGACGTCGCCGAGTGAACCGACCGGTTTCCCGTTCACGGTTGCACCGTGCGCCTCGGCCGCATCTTCGATGACCGCCAATCCGTGATCGTCCGCCAAATTCTTGACGGCATCCATGTCGGCGGGCACGCCCAAGAGATGCACGGCAATGATCGCCCGCGTTCGCGGCGTAATCAGACGGGAGATGCTGTCGGGACTGATGGTCCACGTCTCGGGGTCACAATCCGCCAGCACCGGCTCCGCACCCACGTAACGGATGACGTTGGCCGACGCAATGTAGGTCATGGCGGGAACGATCACTTCATCACCGGGACCGATGCCGAGCCCCATCAGGGCGAGATGCATCGCGGCCGTGCCGTTCACGCAACTGATGGCATGGCCGACGTCGGCAAAACCGGCGAAACGTCGCTCGAATTCCGACACGAACGGGCCGGTGGAAGAAATCCACGTCGAATCAAATGCGTCGAGTAGGTACTGCCGTTCTCGTGCGGAGAGATCGGGTTGTGAGACGCGTATCTTGTTACGATGCGGCATAACATTTTCTTCCCAAGCTGCGCGCACCGGCTGCCGCGCCCTTTCTGCGGATATCGGCACGCCTGCCCTAAAGCCTATAGCTACTTCGATTCTCGACGGACGCGGTGGTTTTGCGTTTCTTGGTATTACGGACGCGCGCTGAAGATCCCTAGGGAAGAGGTCTTGCACGAGGGCGATCTGGAGCCGGGGGCAGTCCGTGGTACTCAGCGTCCTATTCAACCGCGTCGCGGCTGACCCCGAGGTCATGAACCGGTTGCTTCTCCCGACATTACGTCAAGCGGACCCTACAGGTGCCGCACAAGCACGTCGAGCAGTTCGGCCATGCGCACCGTGTAGGTGTGGTCGCGCAGGGTCCGCCGCTGACCCGCCGCCGCAATGGTCCTGCGTTCGTCTTCATGATCGAGGAAATATCGGATCTTCTCGACGCATTCGTGGTCATCACGATAGGCCACGACTTCGCCGGCCGGATCGAGCAATTCGTGCAAGTTATCCTTCGCGTCGGTCAGCAAGCATGTTCCCACGCCGGTGGCTTCGTAGAGGCGGAGGTTGTTGGCGACGTTGGTCATGACAGTGCCGCGTACGTCGTTCACCGCATGCAAGTTCAGGGTGATGCGCGAGCGCTGCAGCGTTTCGTACATCCGATAGCCCCAAACCGGACCACGATGATGTTCGCGGATGGGGGAATCCTGCGGCACGGTATCCACCCCGTAGCCGAACACGTCGATTTTGACGTCGCGAAGCAGGCGATTCAGCCAGGCGATCCGTGTCGGATGGGAAGGGGCAAAGCCCCCTACGAAAGTCACGTCGTATCGCGGCGCGGCGGCCGGTAGACCGTCCAAAACGCGCTGGTCAAAAGCCATTTTGAGGTAGGCCGAAGCCTTCCCTTCCCGGTGAAAGTAATCCACGATCGGCGGCCAGGACGAGATCATCAGATCTGTGGCCGCATAAGTGCGATCCGGCCGAAGCGGCGACGCGATTTGTCCGACAAGCAGCCGGACGTGCCTTTTTACGTCCGCCAGAAACGCGTCACCAAGCGGCGACCACTCGAATACGTATAGAATGTCGGGCTTGAATCGCCTGACGCATTCCGCCACGAATTGTCGCCGCTGCTCGTGGACGTTGCCGGTCAAGGTCACGCCGTGCTCTGCGGCCCAGCGTTCCATCAGCCGGTCCGCGTAGAGGATCACCGCATCCGTCCGACATCCCAGCGAATCAAGGCAATCGCAATAGGCATCGATCGACGAGAACTTCGACTCCATCAGCCGCCGCCTCTGTTCATCGTAATTCAGTTCGGCGAGCGCCGGATCGCCAGCATACAAATCCCGCAAGAATTCGGGATAGAAGGATGACACGAACAGGATGCTGGGCTTCATAAACGCACCTTCGGCAAAACGGCACTAGTTGTTATCGGTTGACCGAAAGGAGGCGAACCAGCACTTCCAACCGGCGCGGGGAATCGACAGCTGTCGCGGCGAAGCGTAGGATGCATGTCGATGCGGCATTGCAGTTTCTTCCCAAGCTGCGGGCCCCGGCTGGCGCGCTTCTTCCGCGGATATCGGCACGCCCACCTGGAACCCTATAGCTACCCCGATTTCGGGTGGATGGGGTCGTTTTGCGTTTCTTTGCGGCGGTCGACGATGTGCAATCTTGTCGCCGCTTAGATGTGAGCCGAGGGTCGCTTATCATAATTACTGGTATTCGGTGGCGGCGATGCCGTCTGTCGGATGTGTAAGGGCGGCGGCTTTGCCGTCAACGGGATGATCGCAACCTTGTCCTAGCTGGAGGGCACCGCCGCCGGCTTGGGACAAACGCGACGAGGTTGGAAACCAAGGGAGAAAACGAGATGACCGATCAGGAATCAGCGGGCGCCGGGTGCGCGGAAATGGGCGCTTTGGCCGAGGCGCACGGCAGGCTCAAAGCGTTCGAAGGGAAGTTTTCGGCGGTATGCAGCCTGTGGATGGGGCCGGGCGATCCGATGGTCACCACCGGCGTGATGGAAAACACGCTGGCACTCGGCGGACGTTTCCTCCGGCAGGATTACACCGGCGACCCGAGCGACGGGCCGTTTTCAAACTTCGAGGGTCGCGGCTATTGGGGCTACAACACCGTCACCAAGAAGTATGAGGGATTTTGGATCGATACCGCGTCGACTTCCATGCAGAACGAGACGGGCGACGTCGATGCGGCGGGCAAGGTGTGGACCATGGTCGGTACGATGACCGATCCGCAATCAGGCAATCCCATGACCAAACGGTCGGTCATCACCCTGCAGGACGACGACCACCACCAGATCGAAATGTTCTTCCAAGGCCCCGACGGCAACGAGTTCAAGGCGATGGAGATCAAGTACACCCGCAAGACGTAGCGGCGTACGGTGCGTCCCGGCGCACCATTTTTCTCGGCGAGGAAGGCCATGGACCACGACAACATCTTTCGCTACGTCTTGATTCTCGGATTTGTCGTCGTTTTACCCATCGGTCTCTATCATCGCTTGAAGGCCGCGGCATCGCGCGAGAAGCTGGACCGTCGTCAGGAGGGGGTTTTCATCCTCGCGACGCTACGGCCCATCGCGCTGGTCAGGATGGTGGCGGTGTTCGCGTACGTCATCGACCCCGCTTGGATGCGTTGGTCGCAGGTCGGCTTGCCGCCTTGGGTTCGCTTGATCCTTTTTCTTGGGAATTTCGGTTTCCTGGTATCGCTCGAGCAGATCCTT
>JADFIX010000902.1 GCA_022566435.1 Planctomycetota bacterium | reverse complement strand
ATTTCTACGAGAATATACATGACTACGTTTTGCGCTTTGCAGATCCTCCAGAAACGCCGTTCTCAAGCCTGCAAGGCCCAATTTCAATGCAGAATCAGCCTCGCCAATGCTCGGAACTTCGGGCTAGACGTGCTGAGCGAGGGCGGTAGAATGTGACGTTGGCGCCGTCCGACCCGCTTGGTCGATGGATATTGAAACGGCTGATTCGAAGGGTCGTTTCGCCTTCAGAGGAGAGGCGGCGGGCAAGAGTTCAGGGCCTTGGCTTGGCCCGGTTTTTTTCAAACGCGTAGGAGTGCAGGTTCGTGGAACTGCCGTCACGTCAGAAGGGTGATGTGTATACGAAAGCCGGTGAGTATCCGGCGCTGCGCGACAGGATTCGGGCTGCGGCGAAGGGCCTGAACATTCCCACCGTTGTCGTCTACGCGTTCGACAAGCGAACACGATTGCTGCCTTTCTTCTTCAGCAGCCATCGCATGGCGCCGGCAGGTCCACGCGCCGTGGGCGCTGCGTTGCACGATTCAGGCCTCACCCAGACGCGAATCGTCTTGCAGCAGTGGACTCCGAACTTCCAGCCCAGTCGGGCCAGTCTCGACGGCGAACCGATCGAGATGCTGCTCGTTTCAAGTATGCAAATTCACGCGGAACGTGCCTACGGGCTGGTGGCGGATGCCTGCACTAAGCCTGCCGCGGACCGGCCTCTCATCATCGTCGGCGGGCCCAAAGCCATCTACGAGCCGTCGGATCTGTTCGAAATCGGCGGTGATCCGAATGTGACCGCCGACGTGGTGGTCACCGGAGAAGAATTCGTCTTGATGCAGCTTGTGGAGAGGCTGCTGAACTACCGGGGGACTCGCGGAACGATGCGGGAGGCGTTTTTCGCCGCTCGTAGCGACGGGGCGCTGGTGGACATCCCCGGCTTGGTGTACCGCCGGGATTACGGCATCGACGCCCCGCTGGTTACCACGGGAATCCAACGACTGGTTGGAAACTTGGATGAAATGCCGCATCCGTTGATCGGGTACAAGCTGCTGGAGCGTCCTCATCGCAAACCGGGTCTGAATTCTCAACCGCTCCCCACATCGCGTGTGGGACGACACTCGATCATCGGCTCGCTCACCATTTCACATGGCTGTAAGTTCAATTGTGATTATTGCCCGATTCCGGCGTACAACCAGCGCACCTATCGGCACAAGAGCGGTGAACGAATCGTCGACGAAATGCGCCAATTGCGCGAACAGCTCGGCATCCGGTTCTTTTTCGGTACCGACGACAACTTCTTCAACAATCGCCCGGCAGTGGAGCAAATGTTCGAGACGATGTCACGCGCGACGATCGCCGGCAGGCCGCTTCGCAAGGCGGTTCGGTGGGGCACCGAAGCCACCGAATTCGATACCTGGAAGAATCGTGACTTGCTGGGGCCCGGCAGGCGATCCGGCTTGCGCGCACTTTGGCTGGGTATCGAGGACCTCACCGCGACACTTATCAGAAAAGGCCAGTCCGTCAGCAAGACCGCTGATTTGTTCGCGCTGATGAACAAGACAGGCATCTGCCCGATGCCCATGATGATGCACCACGACGGCCAACCGCTTTATACGCGTGGGAGCTTGTATGGCTTGCTCAACCAGATCGCATATCTCCGAAAACACGGCGTACAAAGCGTGCAGGTGACCGCGCTCACACCGGCCGTCGGTACACGATCCTACGAGCCCATGTTCGAAAACGGGTCGGTCTTTGAATCCGTGGGAAACCGACCCGTGCGTCAGCACCAGTTTGATGGGAATCACGTGGTCGCCACGACGTCAACCAAGCCGTGGCGTGGCCAGCTCAATGTTCTTCTGGCCTACGCCTCGTACTACAACCCGATTAATTTTGTGCGTTCGCTGCTGCGCCCGGCCAACAGCCTTTACTTGGCCGGACTTTCCGATCAACTGAGGGGCATGTTCGCCCTTGTACCCACCGCGCTCAACTCTGTGCATTGGGCGTTCCGCCTGTGGCGCGGCCCCATCAAGCGCCAAACCGGCCCGCCTGTGTCGAAGATTCCGGTGATCGACGTATCCCCAGCGATTACGTTACGCGCCGACTCCACACCCCAAGCTGCCCGAAAGTCTGAATTCGTTCAAGTGGGCGTGCGCCAGCCGCGGTAGCGGCCGTTCCCCGCACCGACTGTTCGACCTTTAGGGCTCCGCTTGTGCGACACAACCGGGTCCGCGTTCCAGGATTCCCAACCTACAGTCTCGACGCAGGCGCTCGCTCTGGTAGACTCCGTCCGCCGAACTGAGCTCGCATGAGGAGCATTT
>JADFIX010000042.1:5264-11436 GCA_022566435.1 Planctomycetota bacterium | reverse complement strand
GCGGCTCGTGCATGATGGTACGCCACGCCGCTCTGTACTACTCACGCAAGGAAATCCTGGATACCGAGCGGGAGAAAGGGAGAGAGGGCGAAAGGGAGATTGAAGCCGGAATACTTGAACACCTCACCCCCTCTCTCCTCCTCTCCGGAACCGGAGTGGGCCTCTTCGACGAGAGTTTCTTCATGTACGGGGAAGACCTGGACTTGTGCTGCCGCATCCAGGAGGCCGGGTGGAAGATTTGGTATACGCCGGAGACCCAGATCATCCATTACAAGGGCGAGAGCACGAAGAAGGGCGAGTTGCGCTACGTCAAGCTGTTTTACGGGTCGATGCTGCGATTTGCTGAGAAGCATTTGCAGCACCGCTACTCGCGCCTCTTCCTGGGAATACTGCACCTTGGCGTGATGGTACACGCCGGCCTGAAGGTGCTGGCCAACACGCTGCGACGCCTGGCGGTTCCGTTGATCGACCTGGCGCTCGTCTTTGCCACCGTCGGAGGGCTGGGCCTGCTGCGCTCGGCGCAAACCGACGTCCCTTTTTCGCCGCTCTTCTACGGGCTGGTGGCCCCCGCCTACGCCCTCGTCACCGTCGCGATGATTGCGACGGTGGGCGGGTACCGGCATAACCGGCCCCCGCGCATCAGGCGGGTGTGGATGGGAACGGGGCTGAGCCTGCTCGTGATCGCCGCCCTATCGTTTTTCGTCAAAGACATCGCCTTTTCGAGGGCCGTAGTGCTGGCCAGCTTTCCGACCGGCGCGGCGTTGTTGTCGGTGTTTCGCCTGCTGCGGCGGGAGCGGCGGAGCGGCCCTCGGCGCGCGCTCCTGGTGGGGCACTCCGACGAGGCGCAGCGGCTGAAGGGCATGCTGGACCAACAGCCACAGCCACCGTTTGAACTCATCGGTTACGTGGCCGCCGAGGTCGAGCCCGAGGAAGTAAGCATCCCCGGCCTGTTGCGCCTGGGCAGCCTCCGCCACCTGCGCGACCTAGTTCGCCTGCGCCGCATCGACGACGTGGTCTTTGCCGCCGACGGCCTCTCGAACCGGACCATCTTCCAACTCATGCAGCACCTGCGCGGCCTGCCGGTGCAGTCGCGGATCCTGGCCGAAGGGCGCGAACACGTCATCGGCAAGGCTTCCATTGACGATCTTTCGACGCCGGCGCTCATCGAGGCTGAGGTGGCGCTGGGGCGGCCTCGGAGCCGCGCGGCGCGGCGCGCCTTTGAGGGGGCCGTGGCCGTGCTCGGCCTGGTGCTGCACCCGTTCATCCGGGGACTGGCCGCGCTCTCGGGCGAGGCGTCGTTCTGGAATCGCCTGGCCCAACGGACGCGCCAGGGACCGGCGGTGCTGGCCGGACGCCGGGCGCTCGTGGGCTATCACCCCGACGAGACGTTCCGCCCCCCGCCGGAATGGGACCTCCAGCCCGGCGTCTTCGCCATCACCGAAACCCTGACACCTTCCACGACTACGGCCGAAGACGTCAGCGAAGCGTACTGGTTCTATATCATGAATCAGTCTGCTTTCTTAGATTGGACCATTCTGATACGGACCATTCGTAATTTACGGTGATGCCCGTTGTCAGTGGTCTGTTGTCAGTTGTTGATTTTCTTGATCGGAGTCAATAAACAACGGACCACGAACGACGGACCACGGACCACGGACAACATGGCCCCTTCCGCTTCGAAATACTTGTTGGACTTCGAGAAACCGCTGGTCGAACTCGAGCAGAAACTCGACGAGATGCGCGCCGTCGATACAGGCCGGCCCGACGTCGATCTCTCTAAGGAGATCGGGGCTCTCGAAGCGCGCGTGGAGGAGCTGCGCGCGTCGATCTACCGCAACCTGACGCGGTGGCAGCGCGTGCAGATTGCCCGCCATCCCCTGCGTCCCTACACGCTCGATTACATCGAGGCGCTCACCGACGGCTTCGTCGAAATGCGTGGCGACCGCGCCTTCGGCGACGACCCGGCCGTCGTCGGGGGATTTGCCACGTTCCAGGGCGAGCGCTACGGCTCTGACAACCGCACCGTGCTGGTGCTCGGTCATCAGAAAGGACGCGACACGAAAAGCCGCAAGTATCGCCGGTTCGGGATGCCCAACCCGGAGGGCTACCGCAAAGCCCTTCGCCTGATGAAGCTGGCGGCCAAGTTCAACAAGCCCGTCATCACCTTGCTCGACACGCCGGGGGCCTATCCGGGCATGGAAGCCGAAGAGCGCGGGCAGGCCGAGGCCATCGCGCGCAACCTCTTCGAGATGGCCCGGTTGCCGGTCCCCATCATCGTCGTCATCATCGGCGAGGGCGCCTCGGGCGGCGCGCTCGGCATCGGCGTGGGCGACCGCATGCTGATGCTCGAAAACGCCTGGTATTCGGTGATTGCGCCCGAGAGCTGTTCCTCCATCCTGTGGCACTCATGGGATTACAAGGAAGAGGCCGCGCGGGCGCTCAAACTCACCGCCGACGACCTCATCAAAGTCGGCGTCATCGACACCATCGTCACCGAGCCCATCGGCGGCGCCCATCGCGATCCCCAGGTAACCTTCAAGGCCGTCGGCGAAGCCATTGCCGCGACACTCGACGAACTCGACACCCTCTCGACACCCGACCTCCTCGACGCTCGACTCCACAAATTCGACCAGATGGGCATCTATGAAGAGCTCGGCGTCGACGGCGTGGCCCAGACGATTTCTAATGGTGAATGAGAAAGATCATTCACCATTCACCATTAGAAGCCGCATGTATTGCTACACCTACCGGCATCGGGTGCGCTATCGGGAATGCGACCCGATGGGCGTCGTCTATCACACGCATTATCTCGATTATTTCGAAGCCACGCGGACCGAGGCCCTGCGCGCGATGGGGCTGGCCTAATAAAACGTTGGAAGCCCAGGAGATCATCATGCCGGTGATCGACCTGGCCATCGAATACAAACAGCCGGCCCGCTACGACGACGTGCTGGAGATCACCGCCTGCTTCGCCGAGACGCCCCGCGTGCGCGTGCGCCTCGACTATGAAGTCCGCCGCGCCGACGACCCGACGCTCCTGGTCACCGGCCACACCACGCTCTGCTTTTTCGACCGCACGCGCAATCGTCCCATCGCCGCGCCGCCCCCGGTGCGGGCCGTCTTCGAACGCGCCCTCAACGGGCAAAAAGTGGAGGAGTAAATTCGAAATTCGAATTTTAATGCGAGGTCCCTATCAAGGAGTACCGTGATCTCTTCAACCAACATCTCCATGCTACAAGTGGCCCGCCTCCCTCGCTACCTCACGCTCGACGCCCTCGACGCCCTCATCGACCGGGCGCTCGCCGAAGACGTAGGCACGGGCGACGTGACGACGCGGGCGACCGTCCCGCCGGAAACACAGGCTGAGGCGCATTTTCTGGCGAAGGAAGACGGCGTGCTGGCCGGGCTCCTGGTGGCCGACCGCGTCTTCGCCGCTCTAGACGAGACCCTGGAGACGGCCTGGACGAAGGCGGACGGCGACACCATCGCGGGCGGCGGCGCCTTCGGCGCGGTGCGGGGCCGGGCACGCGGCATCCTGACGGCGGAGCGGCTGGCGCTCAACGTCTTGCAGCGCATGAGCGGGATCGCCACGGTCACGCGCCGGATGGTGGAGGCGGCCCGCCCGCATCCGGCCCGGATCCTCGATACGCGCAAAACGGCGCCGGGGCTTCGCCTGTTGGACAAGTGGGCCGTCCGGCTCGGCGGCGGCGAGAACCACCGCCTCGGCCTCTACGACATGATTTTGATCAAGGACAACCACATCGCGGCCGTCGGCGGGGTGCGCGCGGCCATCGAGGCGGCGCAGCGGTATCGCCAGAACGGGGACGCCCCCCTTTCCATCGAGATCGAGACGCAGACGCTCGACGAGGTGCAGGCGGTGATGGAAACCGGCGGCGTGGAGGTGATCTTGCTCGACAACATGGTGACGGTGCAGCCCGACGGCGCCATCGACACGTCGTTGCTGCAAGAAGCCGTCGCCCTCGTCGATGGGCGGATTGCCACCGAGGCCTCGGGCAACGTCACGCTCGCCACCGTCCCGGCCATCGCCGCCACCGGCGTCACGTACATCTCCTGCGGCGCGCTGACGCATTCGGTGAAGGCGCTGGATCTTTCGTTGAAGATCGAGTTGACATAAGCACAGTCCGTATTGCGTACTGCGTATGGGTGTCTGTTAATACGCAGTACGCAATACGAAGCACGCCGTACGCAGCACGAAGCACATTAAAGAGCAAACCTTCGCCTCAGCACCATGGCCCATGCAATCGTCTATCACCCGAATTACCAGACTTACAACTTCGGCCCGGCGCATCCGTTTAGCCCGGTGCGGTTGGTGATGTTGGTGGAGTTGCTGGAGGCGCTCGACGCCCTGCCGGATTTCGCCGAACCCATCCCGGCCACGCGCGACGAGGTGTTGACGATGCACAGCGAGGCGTTCGTGGAGCAGGTCGAACCGTCATCGGCGCCGCCTATGCAAGTCAGTGCAACCTCCACGCAGGTCGACGTCGCGCAGACACAATCCGAGCCCGTCGGGTTTACCACCGGGCAGCAGTTGGGTGTGCAGTCGGTCGCCAAGCCGAGCCACATGCCGCCGAGATCGGTGCAATCCGGTTCCGTCTCCACCGTACATGACACGCCTTGGCAGCAACCGCCTTGATCGCCTCCGCGGTTGTCGCCGTCCGTCGCCCTCTGGCCGGACGATGGAAGTCTGACGCGTTGCGGCGCATGCCGCGTCTCGGTGGGGACGGCTCGAACCGCAGGCACGACGGCCGCCATCGCGGCGCCGACGATCAGGAAAACGTTTAGGAAACGATTCAAACTGCATGTGCTTTGCATAACCGCGCCCTCCAGATTCTTAGGTCAAATGCGATTTACTCGATCAATCATACGGAATCCACGATCATCTCGTTTCGCGTAGCCCACTCCAGGCACTCCAGGCACAAGGGCTAGAACTTGTTGGATCCAACGGTCAAGGCGAGCGCCACCGGCGTCACTCGCCGACGATGAGTCACGGTCTCTCCTTTGCCGCTGGATCTTCCTCGGCCCGGAGTTTGCGCAGCTACTTTCGACGATGTACGGCTTCCTCCCCTTTCGCGACCGAAGACACGGGACGCTCGCACGACGTGAAGCCTGGTCATCGACACGAACGAATCAGCCGGGCTTCGGCATCCAGTGTAATGACTCACGCCGTGAATTTCCAAGAAAAAGCGGAAAAGTCGCTGGAAATTCCAAAAAGGGCCGTTTTCGGTGCACGGGATGGTCGGGTTTGGCTGTTGCCGAATCCGGAGGTGCCTTCGCTTGGCGTAAGGACGGAAAACGTGTCAGATCCAGTGTCAGAGCACATAGATCCAGCGTCAGGAAGAATCTAGTGACGCTATAAGGAGCGTGCCGGCGATTTGCGCCGCCGCCCCCACGCCGGGGCGCTGAACGGAATGCAGCAGCCGCCATTTAGTCAGGGAGATATCCTCGATGGCGGCCACGATTCGACTTGCGACGGAAACTTCCGGCGATCAATCGGAATCGCGTGGTTCTTTCGAATGGACAGCAATGATTCGCTCAATCTCGTCCACCGACAGCCCTCGGTCTACCAGCGATCGCTTCAACTCGTGCTCAGACCGCACGTTCTGAGCCTTACACCAGAAACTGGCGATGATGCTAACGATCGGGATAAGGCACCCCATGATGATTGCGATCTGGGGCATACCGAAAATTGAGTGCAAAACGTCTCCTGCAAGCATAAGCGATCCTCCTGAGGCCGAGGCCGTACCGGACCGAACCAGCACACCGCCCGTGGCCTTGCTTCATAATCGTATTCGGAGCCCACTGCAACTATTTGTCGTGTCTAGTCGCGGGCGCTCCATTTCCTCGGCGGGATTCTCTGTACGACTAACACGCAAATTCTTCTCAGGGCGGGGAGACTTCGATTGCCGTTCATTTGGTGGAATTTGCCTCGTCGGCGTGCGACGGGTCGGAACGGATCCGATCAACATGCCCGTTCACGGGCATTCCCGCCGAAGGCGGTTCAGGCCAGTCCTTGTAGGGCTGGTCGCTCGAGATGTCCCCATTCCCATTGGCGTTGCCCTGGCCGGGTGGCCATGGGGGATTGCTCCCCCACGGCTCCCATAGATCCGTACGTGCATGTTCTTATGCATACGGCTCCTCGAATCAGGGGTTG
>JADFIX010000042.1:0-5256 GCA_022566435.1 Planctomycetota bacterium | reverse complement strand
AACCAAGTGCTGGAACGACGCCAAAGATTTACTATTCCCTCGGACGCCGTAGTACTGGTTGTGCCCGCGTACCTTGCGAACCAATGCGACATGTTGGTCTCGTATGGGCTGGTGCCGATGACGACGACACCAATCCGAGATCGCTCGGACCCCACGGGCCAGACGGTCGCTGGCCGTCTGTTGCCGAACGACCCATTCACCTTTCCTCGATCTTCTCCAGTAAAAGGTGAACCCGAGCAGATCGAACGAATCCGGTGTCGGCCGCCAATCGTCTTGATTCTTCGGTCGATGGAACCGAATGAGTCGAGTTTTGTCCGGGTGGATCGTGAGTCCAAACTTGGCAAAACGTTTGGGGATGACCTCCATGACCCGGCGGGCATCAGACTCGCGGGTAAAACCAATCACGAGTCGAGTGGCCCGGGGGGATTTCACCCCCAGGCTCTCCGAGAACCGGACCTGAACGTCTCCGCTCATCCGGCTCCTATTGTCCAGTCGCCGGCCTGATCCCAATCTGCCATGAATAGAGCAGACCGGGTTCTTGCCATGAACTCCTCCCTTTTTCTGGTTGGTCCATCTCGTAAGGCTGAACAACTCAACCCCTTCGCTCCAGACCCATTACAGATCCTTCATCAATCTATGTAAGCTATGCAGCCTACGTGACACTCTCCTATTGTGGGGTAACCGAAGCATATACCAAGCATTGAGCCCAGTCAAGAAACATGGCAGATTTAACACGATGACGAAAAGTCGTGTAAGATCGAATGCAAGAAGGCGAAAAAATAAACCAGTTAGATTCTGCTTTAGAAATATGCCTCGGGAGGCAAACGGGCCCTATTCTTCACGTCAGTTAAGCGTGGGTAACGCAACGGCGTTTGGGTCGTCGTCAGTCCGCCACCGATGGCTTCGTAATGAATCGGGCACGAACCGGCTGTAGGGCCTTCTGACAGCATCACTCAATCGGACAGAGACCCGAGTTCCGTATTCCGTGCGAGTGTCACGAGTACCCCGTAAGCCTCTCCCTCGCGCTCGAGCCCGAGGTGGACGGTTTCACCCGCAGGTAGCATGTAGATAGCCTGGACAAGTTGACCGAGGTTTCTGATCGGCTTGCCTTCCGCTCTGACGATCACGTCCCCGACTTGCACGCCCGCCTCCTCGAGAGGCGATGGACTCGCGATCTTGACGATTTTCGCGCCGTCGGAACCGTGCGGATCACTTTGCATACCCAACCAGCCGCGATAGAAAGAATGCCCGGTCATGAGGTGTTCCGCAATGGCGTCCACCCGATTCTTCGGCACGGCGAAGCCGATTCCGGAATCGTACATTTCCACGCCGGCCAATTCTCCGGGCCGCTGCGCCATGGGCACCGAAAGCCCCATGATCCGGCCATGGATATCGCATAGAGGACCGCCGTAGTTCGCCGGGCTGAGCTTGGCGTCGGTTTGAATGGCGTTGTGCTTCATGCGGTGTAGGGCACTGACAATGCCGATCGTCACCGAAGGACGATCTCCGCCGAATCCGAGGCCCAAGGCGATCGCCCATTGCCCCACGCTCACCTGCTCCGGGTCTACCCATTCCGGTTCGGGAAGGTCCGTGGCATCGACCTTGAGAAGCGCGATCTTTCGAACTTGATCTCTGGCGACCAGATCGGCCGCGAGCCGCCGTCCATCCCCCAGGGTGACTGAAATAAGGACCGGCTCGCGCACAAAGTTGAAACTGCTACTCAGTATGTATCCGTCGCTTCGATAGACGAGTCCCGTGGTGGGGCCGTCGGATACGACGAACCTGGAACCGGGGGCATCGCGGAACAAATTGGGGTCACGCTCGAGCGGCGTCGCGTCCTCATCTTCTTCGGTCGGCAGAATCCTTGCGGGCGGCTGTGAACCCCCGACCGTCTCGATCTTTACCAAATAAGGCTGGACACGTTGCGCCACATGCCGAAATACAACCTGCGTATCGCGGAGCAACTGGTATTCTGCGTCGGTCGCATCGGAATCGCCCCCTCCCCTGACCCATGTTCCCATTGACAATGCGCTCGAGAGAGCGAGCAGAACAATTCCGGTCGTCCACCGCGAATTCGTCATGGCTTGTAATCCGTTTCTATCTGTACATCCAGAATTATCCGTCCGCGGCGGATCACCAGAAGCACTCGTTCTCCCGGTGCGGTGCCCTTCATGCGGGTGTCGAAGTCCTGCACGTTGTCCACGGCGCGCCCGTTGATCGACAGGATCAGGTCGTCCCGTTTTATTCCTGCACGAGCGGCGGGCGAGTTCCGCCGTACCCGTTCGACGAAGGGCAGAATGGTGCGGTAACCCGCACGACTCAATCGAATTCCCAAGTCGACGATTTGAGGCGCTTCCGCCTTGACCATAGCGACCTCCGTCTCGCCGCCCGCCCGAGCGTTCGCTTCTTCCACGAAATCCAACAAGACACTTCGTGGAATCGCGTGATTCAAATGGGTGTGGGTCAGATTGGAAAGGACCACACGCCCGGTCATGCCTAGGAAGCCGCCATCGAGATTGACCAACGCACTCCCCGGCGCACCCGGATTGCTGGTAATGGCGTCAATCACCAGGCATTCGCCCTGATAGGGAAAATCACGGGCTCGTCGCCGGGCATCCAAACGCGTCGCGACGGAAAAGACGCCGTGGGCGATGGACATCCGTTCGGCACCGTCGGCCACCTTGAAGGCATTCCCCGCGGCGATGACCCAATCACCAGGCTCCAGCGCCGTGTCGACGGTCAAATCAAAGAAAGGAAAGGGTCCGACCGAATCAGTCTCCGCCTCGGAATCTTGGGTATTCGATTGATCCACAGGATGAGTGGCGTCGTACGGATGCAGTCGCAGAAGGGCCAACTGGCGAGCCGGGTCACGATGGACCAGGGACGCACCATAGCGCGATCCATCATGAGCGACCGCCAGGATTTGCCGCGCCCCGATCAGCAATGACGACACGGTAAGCACCTGCCCGTCAGGCGACACCAACACACCCGTGCCGTATCCTTCCTGCATGCCCGCGCCGACCCCGTAGAGCTTGACGACCCGCGCCGAAGCGATGTCGATGGCGCGGTCGAATCCACTCGCATTCGTGGACAAAGTTCGCCCGCACATGACGAGCGCCAACGCGGAGATCATGACCGAACGTGTCAAGGCCCTACACTCCAATCAGACAGCGTGTCGTGCCATGAAAACCCCGGGCCCTCCACCTTGATGGAACAGGGACGTCGCACGCCGCCGATTTCACGATAATCGGACAACAGAATGCGCGCTTCCGACCCGGAGGGGATATCCCGAGTGTCGATGAATGCTACGCGTCCCGCGGAAACATTCACGGCCAAGCGAGCCACGGCGTGTTGGGCCACCGGCCACTCCACGATTTCGAGTACTTCCGTCGACGGCGCGTCACGCTCGTGCGCGGTTTGTTCTCGTGATGCGTGAACCGCGGCGTCAGCACCGGTATGCAGAACCCCAGTCAGGTCGAGCGATTCCTGGGGCACCGTCAGACGTTTCTGCACGACATAAAGAGCGGTATAGACCATCGCGACGTCCGCCGGCAAATCAAAGGTATCGTCAGAGTCCTGAATGCGTTGAACGGCACTTCGATCGTCATACTCGATGAGTCTTCCCGGTCGATTATCGTCGTAGAAACGCCGCAGGCGTATCGGCCCGTCGCCAGCTTGAGTGGCCTTGAATCGTTCGTTGGGCTTGACGGATCCGTTCGACCGCGGCGCATGAGTGCGAGTCACGGTCCAGGACAACCGCAGTGGCTTCCCGCTGCGCACGCCACCGCTTTCGTCGCGATGCAAAGCAGACAGCACCCGCTCGACTTGCCTGAGATTGACTTCTTCGTCCACCACAAAGGGGGCGCTCAGCTTCGGCGTAATGGGGTCGAGACGTGCCACAAATTCCAACGGCGACCCGCGACGGTCTACCGCCACACGGACGCGCCATTTTTCGGGATACGTGCCCAGCACGCTCGCAAAGTGGTTGGGTGAAGTGATCGTGAAACCATCAATCCGGACGAGCCGATCACCGATGCGAATGCCGGCTTTGTAGGCCGAACCATCTCGGCTTACCCGCCGAAAAACCGTGGCCCCAGCCTCATCCCACTCGGCAATCGCCTGAAGTGTGCCGTGCTTCGCCAAAAGGCCTGCGCGTAGCGATGGGATGAAACGCTTTATCTGGTTGGCCGCGATGGCGTATCCGAAACCTACGTTGAATCGCCCGCGGGTGTTGACCGAAATTCGACCGTTGATGCCGATGACTTCGCCTTGGCTGTTGAACAGCGGTCCTCCGGAATTGCCGGGATTGATCGACGCATCGGTCTGAAAGCAGTCCGAGTAGATTAGATTGCCTTTGATGCCCCATTGATAGCGATGAACGCCGGTCACCAGCCCCCGCGTCACGGTGGGGGAGTAATCTTCACTCAACGTGAACGGATTCCCCATCGCCAACACCGTGTCACCTACGGCAACTTTGTCGGAGTCCCCCAGGCGGGCGAAAGGGAACGAGTCGCGCCCGACGAGTCGAAACATGGCGACGTCACCCGTGGGATCGATGCCCAGCACTCGTAGACGATAGAGCGATCCGTCAGACAAACCGCCCCACCCCTTCCGACCGTCGAGCATGCCGGCCACCACGTGATAGTTGGTCAGACCGAATCCTCGCGGGTCGATCAACACGCCGGAGCCGCCCCCGCTTTGTTCGTCGTCGTATACGCACACGACGCTCGGAGACACACGCTCGATCAACGCCACCCGAGCGGACTCCGCCGCCTCCACCCGCGCATGTGCCTCGCCCGGCGATCGAGGCTCGCCGTACACCGCAGTTGGCATTTCAGTCATCAAAGATGCGATCGCAAGAAACGCAAGAAATGACATGATGAGATTCTTATGATCCACAATTCATTCCATATTCGTCGCGGCCGCTCACAGGCGGATTGGTTCGTGACGATCGGCGATACCGGGCAAACCCCGCCGGCGGATTCTAGTGGCTTCGTGCCGCCGGACGAATCAGCCGGGCACCGGCCCAGTCGGCGTGGTCCGAGAGATCCAGCCCCTCACCCAAGTCGACGAGCAACGTTAGCAACTTGACACCTACCATATCGACTCGAATCGCCCGCGGTGCATCACGCCCGGTGATCTCGCCGCTCTCGAAAAGAACCCGTCCGTCACCGATCACGCGGAATACGACGCTCCCCCCCGGTCGTACAAAATCGTCAATCCCAATCGTCGCCGCGAACCGCTCATACGCACGAT
>JADFIX010000901.1:1127-2303 GCA_022566435.1 Planctomycetota bacterium | reverse complement strand
CGGAAACTGAGACCGGGCCCACGATCGCCGAACTCGCCGACGGGAAGCCCAATACGATAGCGGAACCCGCCACGCCGACGCCGCCCGCGAACGAAACGACTGTGCCGCACGTCTCGCAAGCCGAAACCGAACGCAAGACGCCGATCGAAGACGATCGTCGCGGTCTCCAGGACTCGCCGTTTCCACGACCCAACATGGACCCGGCCTACGTCATCATTGGCCCGACGGAAATCGACCCGGCTCTCGAGAAGATGCGTCTTGCCAAGGAACGAGAAGCCAAACAGCGTGAAGCGAGGGCACAAGAACAACTGGCGCGAGTGATCGACGGGGTCGTACAAGTTGCACAAGAACGATTGGCGCGGGTGATCGCTGAGGCCGTGTACGTGGCGAAGGTGGAAACACTCGCTGTTGACAAACCACTCGACAAGGTGTCTGCCCAGGAGGGGGCCGAAGAAACCACTCTGCCCGAAGTTTTCGTCGATCAATCGGCGGCGATAGAAACAACCGTCGACACAATGTTCTATTCGCTCGCCGACGATCCTGTGTCGACGGATATCCCCGCCAAGGCCGATCAGCCGGAAGAAACATCGTTGTTGTGCGAGCTGGATGCGGTCGGTGAGGTGTTGACCGCAGGGACGGCGGCAATCGACCAAGCCCATCGCGGACAACTTGATCCCTCCGACAGTGAGGCCATCGTTGCCGCATTCGAGCGACATCTTCGCTCATTTTCCAGCGATGATCCGTGCTGGGACGAGATCGACTGGCAGGCCTGGGAGTTGATCGACCCGACGCAATTCGCCGTCGCCGAGACAATCACAACTGAGAGAATCGCCGCCATACCGGCCACACGTAAAGCCAAGGAAGCGGAAGAAGACGCGGCATTCCTCCGAGGGGAGGTGAGACCGGACATCGCGGTTCTGATCCGAGAGGCATGGATGGACGCAGCGTCAGCCGGCAGCACTACGAATCCGGCGGCCGATCCGTTTGCAGGATCGGACTCCGGTGACTTGCAAGTTGTGCATCAAAACAGACCGCTTCCTGACGATGTCGCCCCTATCCAAATGGCAACAGCGCCCGCAAATCGCCGAGCCGTATTCTACAATCTTGCCCGCGAGCTCGATCGCATCCACGCCGAAATTAGGTGTTGGGATGATGTTCTTTCAAATGAGACTCGTA
>JADFIX010000901.1:0-1117 GCA_022566435.1 Planctomycetota bacterium | reverse complement strand
ACGACGCCCCGAACGAAAACGACCGTGACGCAAACGAAAGAACGGACGAAGCCGGCGATCATCTCCCTGCGGGATATCGAGGCTGATATGACGGAGAAGATGCCGCCATTCGAGCGCGCAAACCTTGACCTGTTCGCGGATCGACTGCCCCTGGTCCTGGATCGAGCATGCGTCGACCTGACCGTGATCGTGCCGTCCTCGCTACCGCCCGTGGGCGAGGTGATGGCAAATGGATCGTTCGCCGCCTCGCAGGTCGTGGCGATCCGTCCGACAGCCGTCGGTCTACCAATTCTGGCGCGTGAGGAATGGATCGCGCCGTACACGCCCTACGCATACGGGCCTTCGCCGGCGTCCCGGGCATTCTCGCAACCGACCGTGGAATTTGACTGGCAGGAAACGTTCGGGATCTTGGATAACCTCATTTCGATCGTGTGGAACGAGACCGTCTGCCTCGAATCGCGCGCCACCAACTCCCCCACACTGGCCGACGCCGACAAGACCGAGACCGCAGAACCGCGGCGGGCCAACAGGCCGACGTTGGCGTCGACGATCGTGAAACCTGCAGGCAAGTAGAGAATCTGACTTCGACTCGAAGCGCTCGACGAAACACGACCCCACCGGCTGATCTGCGACGACGCGATCAGTCGGTTTTTTCTTTCGTTCCCATCGGCCCATCCGTTGGGACGCCCACCACGTCAGCCAGCCCCAAGTGCGCCAAAACCGCGGTAAGGGTTTCGCCGATCGGTGCGTTGATCACTAAATCGGCGTAATCGTCGAGCGGGGTCGGCGTTTTGTTCAGAATCACCAGCGCGGCGCCATGACCCTTGGCCACTCGTGGAAACGACGCCGCAGGCTCGACGGCGAGTGAAGAACCGATGGCCAAGTAGACGTCCGCCGTAGCGGAAAGTTCCGCCGCTTCGGCCATCTCCCGCGCAGGCATCGCTTGGCCGAAGGAGATCGTTCGCGATTTGAGAGGCGCCCCACACGCGTCGCAATCCGGAGCCTCGTCACCGGCATCCAGTCGCTTGACGATGTCATCCGGTGGCCATTCCTTCCCGCACGATACGCAGGGAATCACCGGTGCTTTGCCATGCAACTCCACCACGCGCTGACTCCC
>JADFIX010000900.1 GCA_022566435.1 Planctomycetota bacterium | reverse complement strand
TTCTCTTTCTTGAAAGCATCATACCTGTGCGCCACCGACGCGCGCAACGGCACGAGCCGAACGGGTGCCGTCGGGCCATTCCAGTTGTTTATGCTGCTATTTGGTAGGTAATGTAAGCGATTTGGCGTTTAGTTGAGGTGTTGACTATCTTTTGGTTTCGGAGCATGTCGCGGTGAACCGTTGTCCATAGGCGGCTCAGGCGGATGGTGCGTAGGTCGAGAATCCGCTGGCCTTGGGTGTCGCCGGCGTGATTCCATGACATCCCCGATCGCTTGAAACGTTGGGTGAAAATAGTCTTGCAGGCCGCCTCGGTGATCCCGCTGCCAATGGGCAGTCCCAGCCGTTGGTACTCGACGTAATTCATGTTCGCTTTGTGTCGCAGCAGGTAAGCGTAGGCTTGGCGGTATTGTTTTTCCTCGTTCTTAGAGAGTGCCCGTTCACTGTGATGCTTGGCGGCCGAGTGTAAGATCCGGAAGACGGCGTTGGGTTTATGCTTGAGCCATTTGCACATCTTTCGGGCCCAGGCGTGTGCTTGGGGCGTCTCGCCGAAGAGGATCCTGGCCAGCTTGCCGATGTACTCGCTGGCGTGGTAGAAGTCGACCACCCAAGTCCAGTGGAGCTTCTTGCTCGGCTGACGAGGATCGCGCATATTCAAGAGTTGGCTATGGAAGTAGTCGGTCGGATGCCAGCCGGCGTCGGTGACATAGACCAGTCGCGGCATCGGTCCCTGCCATGCCCCGAGCAGCTCCTCGAGCAACTTGGTCAGCGGCGCCGACAGCGACCCCTGACCCGGTTCGGGCATCTGAGCCAGATAGATCGTTCCCAGGCGATTTTT
Source organism: Planctomycetota bacterium (assembly GCA_022566435.1). GTDB lineage: Bacteria > Planctomycetota > Phycisphaerae > UBA1845 > UBA1845 > JADFIX01. The sequence continues at coordinate 1,470 of JADFIX010000900.1, read as the reverse complement.
GCGACGATCGTAGACTGTAATCGTCGCCGTGGCCGCCTCTTTGTAGGTCGGGTTGTTGCGGATCGGCAGCATGCAACCGTCACGACCGACGCTCAGCACGACCTTGTGTCGGCCTGTCGAGGCGTCGGCCTGACGCAACAAATCGAGCAACCGTTCGAACTGATGGGTGTGCAAACGAGGCGTCATCGACTCGCTGAAAGCGGCGGTCACTTTGCGCAAAGTCTCGACCGACCAGTACACGTTGTGATCGTCGCGCAGGGTTTGGCGCAATTCATCTTGACTAAGGTCAGTGGCCAGACGTCCCACCCGTTCGGCCAGCGCGGGGGTCGCGTTGCGAGCCACGATTCCCAGATTGATCTCGAGCGGGAAGATCGAACCCACTCCCCGTTCCAGCGGCTCATAGAGAAATCGCTCGATACTGACGCTGCCGAAAGAAGTGCCGACGTTGCGGTTGAAACTCTTGGGCTTACGGCGATAGCTTTCGCCTTCAAAGTCGATCCGCCCCGGCATCTCTTGGGGATCGGTTGGCTCGATGTTGTTGAAGGCCCAACCCATGATCTTCCGACCGATCGTCCTCAAGATCTTGACCAACTCCGTCTCGAATTCGTAGGTGCTCTCGGGTGTCGGTGGTTGCCTGAGAAACTTCTCGACGCAGCCGGCCAACTGATGCTGCGGCGAAGCGATCAACTGCGAAAGCAAGTCCGACGAGAAGATTGGGGTTGTCAAAATCGACATCGACAAGGTAACTTGGTCCATTGAGGTGTCCTTCCTTGGTTTGGGAATCCTTTACGACACGCCCATTCCAAGGGAAACACCTCTTTTTCGCCACCCCAATCTCAGTCCTCCAAGCCACTCAATCACTTTTTTCTCAAAAAACCCTAAAAACACCCGTTCCCACCCGGAATGGCCCGACGGCACCCTTGCGCGCTCAGGAGTATCCGTCCTGAGTCGCGAACGAGGTTATGGTGTGCACGGGGTCGGCCCACCTCGCTTCTTCAAACTGATACGGATGTCGGCTGGGAGTTTCGACCATCGTTCAAGGCTGGGGCAATTCACCGGATGCAAGGCGAAACGGAAGCCGGCGTCGCGAGCGAAGAAGACGACCAAGCGCCGGACGCGCCTCGCCGCTAGTTCGAAGGGTTCCGGGAGATGATCCGCTCTACGCAATCGACTCTCGCAGGTAGCCACTGCGTCGACCACGTCGGCCCGAGTCGCGTCCAGCGTACGACTTGGGATATATTTTCCCGCCCCAACGAGAAAACGCCCGCACGCGGCAACGTGGGGCGTCGTGGGTAGCGACGGGTTTAATTCTGCCCCGTTGCGGCGAACTTCCCGCGCTCGGTGCGTTGGAACCTCGAATCCTTTTCCTTGACCTTGATTTCGCGAATGATGGCCGCTGCAATGGTCTGAGCCGGAGTCTTGCCGGACGATGCCCAGTACCCTTTGGCGAACATCGTATCGGTGATCTCT
>JADFIX010000899.1 GCA_022566435.1 Planctomycetota bacterium | reverse complement strand
CCGAGGTTTTCCGCACATGGATTAGCCAAGGAGCTTGCTGACAAATGAGTTCTCACTCTCGTTCCCGAATGGCCTTGATCGCGACGCGAACGGCGATCATCATCGTGCTTGCCGTTGGGGTCTTGGTTGGTTTGTGTTTTTGGGGCGCCCTGCCCGAGAAGGCGGGTGCAAGCAACAGCGATTCGGCGTCTCGGGAGTTATTTCCCGCAGAATTCCACCGAGTCGAAATGCCGCAGGCAAAAGGACCGCATGTTCTGCTCATCAGTGTGGACACGCTTCGGGCGGACCACATGAGCCTTTACGGCTACCGTCGCCCGACAACGCCGCGTATCGACCAATTCGCGAAGTCCTCACGAGTGTTCGATCGTGCCTACGCGACAGCGCCTTTCACGCCGCCCAGCGTGGTCAGCATGCTCACAGGCCGGTATCCCTACAACCATCGCGTACGGATGTTCTGGCAGCGGGTCACAGCGGAAAACATCACCGTGGCAGATCACCTTCGCCGCGCCGGCTATCAGACGGCCGCCGTGGTGTCCAACGTTGTCCTCAGCGACGACGCCTGCGGTCTCGGCATACGGTTCGAACACTATGACGATCAAGTGAGCGAACCCGAGCCGCGTCGTCCGCACATGCGCGAGCGTCGGGCGGCCGGCACGACGGACGCCGCGATCGCTTGGCTCACGGGTACCCGTGACGCAAACAAGCCTTCTTTCCTCTGGGTGCACTACAACGATCCACACGGTCCTTATACGCCGCCCGACGACGCCCCCGTAGACTTCACGCATGACCAGCCGAAACTCATTGCCGAGGATCGGCTGTTGGAATACGTCAAAGAACCGGGCTTGCTGGACGGCCTGGAATACGTGGACCGCTATGACGAGGAGATCGCCTACGTCGATCGGGAAATTGGGCGACTGCTGGATGCCTATACTTCGATCGGGTTGGCCGATGACGCCCTGATCATCCTCACGGCCGATCATGGCGAACAAATGATGGAGGGTGAGCGTTTCTTTTTTTGTCACGGATACAACGTGCACGAGAGCGTGATCCATGTACCGCTTCTGGTGCGGTACAAGTCGATGCCGGTCGAGCGCGTGGCACAACCCGTTTCGATCGTCGACATCGTGCCCACAATTCTGGAGGTTGCCGGTTTGCCGATTCCCGGCGAACTGGATGGATACAGTCTCGCTCGGGGTATCCACGATAGACCGCCGTACGCGGAGGGCCCTGACGCGGAAGTGAAAGGCAGGCTGATTCGCACGTTTGTCTACGCGGATCGAAAGATTGTCGTGCAGCACGGTCGATCCAACATTCCTCGGCGGTCGTGGGCCTATGACCTTCGTAGCGATCCCCACGAATCCAATCCGCTTCCCGTAGATCCGGCGGAATCGGCCTACATCGCCATGGAACAAATCATCCGTGGAGACCCCGACCCGGCGGGACAGCCGACCACTTACGCAAAGGGAATTCGTCCGACGGGCGCTGCGGTGGCCGACCATGCCGACCACGATGCCCTAAGGACTCTGCGTAGTCTGGGCTACGTCGAATAGACGAAAAGGCGACTCAAGCCGATGTGGGTAAGGGGCTTTTTCGCGTTCCGTATACGCGAGTCCATCGCTTCCTTACGACTCCCGATAGCCACGCCAACGCACAGAATGGAAGCGCGGCGGCGAGCACCGTATCGCTAACCATCCACACCGCTTGATACCGCTGATCCGTCACGGTGATGAAGCTGAGACACACCGATTCGACGACATACATGGCCAGGAGGATCCAGCAAGTGCGCCGATTCAAGCCCAAAAAGGGGCAAAGCAGTATCGCGAAGCCCGGCCAGAGACTGCCGATTCTTGTAAGCATGTCGCACCCGGCGACGACGATCGAATTCGTCTTCCAATAGGCGATCGCCGACCACACTCCAGAACCGACGAATGGAGCCCGCCGCTCCGCTCGCTCTCTCACGCGGCGGGCGAATGCCTTAGACTCTGCAGCGGTTCGGTAGGGCAGAGCCCAGTCGGCGGACGTACGGTTGATGCTTGAATTGTCATCGGAGGGTAAGAACGTAATGACCTCCGCGCGTCTCGACTCGGCCAATGGCGCCAGCGACATACCTCCCTCGCGCATTCGCAGAAGATGGTGTGCGCTTAGCTCCAGGCTGTATCGCAGAAAGGTAAGCGGATCGCCGGCGACAGCGTCGACCGCCGCCCGGCGACAGAGGCTGTCGAACGCCCAATCGTCCATTCCCTGATGCCGTACGGCTCGGGCCACGCTGACCCACTGATCCCCACCGTTGGCGACGTATGCATCAGCCGGTGTGCGT
>JADFIX010000898.1 GCA_022566435.1 Planctomycetota bacterium | reverse complement strand
GGTGGGCCGGTTCGTGCGCTGCTCACAAGATGCTACGAACAACGGCAAGGTCATCACGACACCTATGAACACGTATTTCATTTGCGCGTTACTCTCTCTAACTGGATCCCAAATCGAGTCGGGCATGCGAGATTCTACGACATGCGTTACGGCCCGCCCGTCACACGCCTGTAACGCTCGACGTCCTTTGTCAAAACCGAGCCTCGGGGCTATTAACCCGTTCGGCTTGCTCTACTACATGGTAGGTGAAACCTCTGGTCAATCGAAAGGAAGTCTTATGACACGCTCCACTATACTGTTCGCCCTCGCGACGCTTTCGTTGTCTCCTGCTCTTGAGGCGGCAACCGCACCGCGCAATCCGTCCGAAAACCGCGCCATCGATTTGGCCATCTGCCTGGACATTTCCGGCAGTATGTCCGACCTCCTCGATTCCGTTCGGGGGCGCATTTGGGACATTGTATTCGATCTGTCGCGCGCCACGCCGACGCCCAGTCTGCGGGTGGCGCTGATTACGTTTGGAGGTGAGGGGCCGGCGGACGACGGCTACATCGTGCGGCACACCGATTTCACGGGCGACCTCGACACCGCGTATGGCAAACTCATGGCGCTGAATACAAATGGCGGCGAGGAGTATGTCGGCTGGGCGATCGAACGTGCCGTCGAGTCCTTAAATTGGTCGGACGATCCCGATGCCCTTCGCATTATTTTCTTGGTCGGCAACGAATCCGCCGACCAGCTCGCCTCCGAACATGACTTCCGAATTGCCGCTCGCGCCGCAGCCGACATGGATGTAATCATCAACAGCATTTATGCCGGCAATCGTGAACAGGGCGTCGCGGAGAAATGGGACCGCGTGGCGCAAGTGGGTAAGGGCACCTACACCGCAATCGACGTGGTATCCGGTACCATCCAAATCGAAACACCGTATGACGCGACGCTAGCTGAACTCAACTTCGAACTCAATCGAACCTACATTCCGTTCGGCGAGCACGGCGCTACGGGACTTGCCAATCAGATCCTGCAGGACAAGAACGCCGGAAAAATGGGTGCCCAATCGTGCGGCAGTCGTGTGGCCGCCAAGGGATGCGCGCTTTACAACGCCGCCACCTGGGATCTCGTCGACGCGGCTCAGCAAAAGGAGTTTCGGCTTGCGGCTGTCGAGCCGAATGAGTTGCCGGTCTACATGAGGTCGATGACGCTTGATCAGCGGAAGGCATACATCGGTGGTATGCGGAGCGTTCGTGACATGGTTCGCGCCGATATCGCCGATACGGATCAACAGCGCCGCGCCTTTATTCGGACGAAGCAAGCTCAGGATCGCGGATCCCGACCCAGCTTCGATGATGCCTTGCTCACCAGCCTTCGCGCCCAGGCCGTCGCCAAGGGCTTCACGTACCCGGCGCCCGCTCCGGTTGCGAAGATCGAAGTGGTCGCGGAACTGATGGGGCCATTGCTTCCCCGCCGGCAGCTCAAAACGCCCGTGCAGGCCAACGTGAATGCGCTGGTCGCGGCGATGCCGGCTTTGGAGTATGGCGTGATCGGCTACCGCTCGCGTCACTTGGCTCTTGCCGAGCGTCTGGCCGACGTTGTCGGTGCCCCCGTTCGAATCCTTGTGGGCAATCAAGAATTCGCTTCTGCCAGCTTGGCGCATGAGGCGTTACTCGACCTTCTGCGAGTGCAAGTCGAAGAGTTGCAGACCATTCGCGTTGTCAACGCGGCGCCGGTCCCGTTTGTATACGCCGCACCGTCCGGTGCGACGGCACCGGTCAATGGCGGCTTACCCAGCTACCGAATCGGGGGCATCGATTTCGCGGATCGCGCGATCGCGGAGCGCGTCCGAGAAGACATTCGTGACGCCCTCAAACCGTATAACCAAGAGCAGGTAAACAGGGGACAAACCCGAGGATCCGCCCGACTGGTGTCCTCGAAGCCAACCGATCCTGTGGAACTGAAGCGTTTGATTGATCTCAACCGCGAACGCATCAAGATGATTGCCGAGACGGCCGGCTGGTCCTACATGATGCTGGTCGACGGGTGTTGATTCGTACAGTTTACAGATAGGAGATTTGATTCCGCAGGGGGCGGGGGCGCGAGCCCGGGGGTGGGGCAGGTCCTGTTCGACTTCGTGCTGTCAAAATGCCGATGACGCGCCAACTGTGATAGCGCTGCGCGGGTGGCACACGCGCAGCAAACCGGCCGCCTTCTTCGCTGACAGACGCCCGACACCCAACGTCCGGATAAAATCATTGTAAGTTCCTGTAAACGTAACTCTTCAGCCGTCTGCAGTATCCGTGTCGGGTTGTGCCTCACGTTTATTCCG
>JADFIX010000897.1 GCA_022566435.1 Planctomycetota bacterium | reverse complement strand
CGCATGAGCGGGTTGACGGTGAGCTGATCGATCAGATCGCGCCGGCCGATGATGATACCGCACTGCGGACCGCCGAGAAGCTTATCGCCGGAAAAACAGACCAGATCGGCGCCCGCCTCGATGGCTTCCCGGGCGTTGGGTTCGGCGGGCAGTCCGTAGGGCGACAAATCGAAGAGCGCGCCGCTGCCGAGATCGTCCACCACCGGTAGGTTGAACCTGTGCGCAATTTCCACCATTTCGGCGATCGGCACCTCCTTGGTAAAGCCGATCACGCGAAAATTGCTGGTGTGGACGCGCATCAAGATGGCCGTGTTGTCGTTGATCGCCCGCTCGTAATCGCTGGCGTGCGTGCGGTTGGTCGTGCCCACTTCATGCAGAATCGCACCGCTTGCGCGCATGATGTCGGGAATTCGAAAGCTGCCGCCGATTTCCACAAGCTGACCGCGCGAGACGATGACTTCTTTTCCACCGGCCAACGTCTGCAGAATCAGCATCGTCGCCGCGGCGTTGTTGTTGACCACGGTCGCCGCTTCGGCGCCGGTGATGGTCGTCAAATGCTCCATGACGTGGGTGTGTCGCTTGCCGCGTTTTCCCGTTTCCAGATCGTACTCCAAGTTGCAGTTGCCGACCGCCCCTTCCGCGACGGCTTCGATGGCCGCCTCGCACAACGGCGCCCGCCCCAAACCGGTGTGAATCACGATACCGGTGGCGTTGATCACCCGCCGAATGGAAGGGATCGATTTCTCGACCAGATCTTCCTCTGCTTCACCCAGGATGAACTCGACATCGACCGATTCGGTCAGATCGCCGCCGCGAATCCGACTCCGAACCGAATCGAGCACGCCCTGCAAGGATGTCACCACCGTCGAACGCGGGATACCGTGCAGCCATTCGAGCACGTCGTCATGCTCGAGTAACGCCGAGATCGATGGCAAAGACCGTAGCAGTTCCTTTGTTTTGTTCTTCATGGCCTCAATGCACTTTTTTGGTCTTGTCCGGTTCCGCCAGGCCGGCATCGGCCAGCACGCGGTAGTCACCGACACGTTTGGTGAAGCCCACCTTATCAAGGTATTCTAAGAACGGCACGGCGAACTTGCGAGAGGAGTCGAGGCTTTCTCGAACAGACGCCACCGTGACCCGCCCTTCCCGCGCGATTTGATCGGCCACACGCAACCGCAATTGCCGTTCCGATTCCGCGTGGAGGTAGATTTTCCCGTCGATGGAGACAAGCTCGCCCATGGCCACCGCCAGCGTAATCAGACGATCCAAGCGTTTTTTGTCGGCAGGCTTGGCGCACGCGAGGGCGTTGAGTGCAGGCGGCGCGAACTCAGCGGTGCGTAGCTCATCAATGACCTGTCGAAGGAACTTCTCGTCGCCTTTGGTAAGCTCCGGGGCAAAGGCCGGCAGACAGACGAACCGGCCAAAGGGTTTCATCTTCTTCTTGCGAACCAGGCGATCGAAGAGAGGCCTGGCGAGCACCTTCGTCGTGATTCGCTCCAACCACCCCACCACGGCGTCGGCATGACGTCCCGGTTGCTCGGGGTGCGTCCGATGATACCGCTCCAGCCAGGAGGAAAGTCGATCGGCGAGGTCGTCGAGCGCCTGAGGCACGGCGAAGACGTCCGTGCCGTCGATGGCCACGTAGCGCCGCCCGTCCCGGAGTCTCGCCAGCAAGTCGGGAATTTCGTCGAGTTCGACCCCCGCGCGGGCACAAATCTGCAAATCGCTCGGACGCGTGAACCCGGAGAAACGCAAGACCTGCTCCACTCGTTCGATCGGGTCCCCGTTCTCGAGATCGCGAAGGTCCTCGATTTCCCGGTCCTCGGTTTGCCGCCGGCGCCGCGCGACCGGTCGCAGCACGATGCCCCCGCCCATCGTTTGCGTCGCACTTTCGTCACGAACGATAAACCGCTGGCCGTACGTCGCCGTGATGCGCTGCCCGCATCGCAGTTGACCGTAAGCCGATTCTCCCGGGGCGAGGGCTTTCGCACCAAAGAGTATAATACGTGCCGGCACTTCAATGGTCCCGATGCCCAACCGCACGACCGAGGTCGACTTCAAGGAACGCGGCGCGGACTTCAGCAGTTGCACGCGCACATCGAGCATGTTCGCGCCGTGCAGATAGCCGGGCGTGGCCAATTCCGACCCCCTCTGCATTTCGTCACGACTGATGCCGCTCACATTGACCGCGATCCGTTGCCCGCGAGACAATGCTGAATGGTCGACACTGTGCGTCTGAAGTGCACGAACACGCCAGGTCTCTCCCGCCGGCCAGACCTCCAGCTTATCGCCGGCTTCCTCGACTCGCTCGGATCGACGAT
>JADFIX010000041.1 GCA_022566435.1 Planctomycetota bacterium | reverse complement strand
GCCAGCTCATTGGTCTTAATTTTTGAGCCAGTTTTCTTTTATAAGGAAGGGCTGTCGCTATCGGTAATTGCATTATTCTATGCGATGCACTACACGCTATACCTTTTGTTGCTCCCGATAGGTGGAAAGTTTATCGCTCGTTTTGGAGCTGAGCGCGCATTAGCTATATCGATGCCATTGTTTGTGATCTATTTCTTGATGCTGGCAGCTTTGCCGCGGTTGCCGCAGCTTCTGTGGATCGCTTGGATTGTGTTGACTCCGGCATTTCGGGATTCGGTATGGTAGATGACAATTCGCTCAACCTTTTCAAGCGATATTTCCTTGCTCGTATACCGCAAATGTCGATTCCGAGGTTGGAAAGCAGGCCGCTCCTACAGTCGCGGTACTGATGCTCAGGCATCGGGACGCGGTCCGTCGAAGAAGTCCGTTGCGTTCCGCGCGAATGCACCGGCATGTTAGTCCGGGAGGAGTGATCGATACACAGACGTGGGCTTTTCCAACCAACGTCCCGATATCGCGCGCCTTCCGAGATGCCGACGCTATGGCAACATCCGCGACTCCCGGTAGAATCACACGCGCGTTGGCACCCTCGTGTCAGCAATACAATTGGCCGGCAATCCTTCTAAACGCAGGAGCGCTTTGGATGGAACTGACTCAACTGTGGCTGCCGATCTTGTTGTCCTCCGTATTCGTTTTTCTGGCGAGTTCCATCATGTGGATGGCCTTGCCGCACGACAAGGCCGACATCAAAGTTCTGCCCGACGAAAAGGCCCTGACCGAGCCGTTGGCCAAGCTCGACCTTCCGCCGGGCACGTACATGTGGCCTAACTGCCAAAGTGGAGAGAGTCAGAGCTCACCGGAGTTCAAGGCCCGGATGGACGCCGGACCGTGGGGGAGTATCAACATCCTCGGCTGCAAACCGAATTTCGGGGCCCATCTGGGGCTGGTTTTTGTTTTCTACATCGTGGTAAGCGTGTGTGTCGCGTACATCACGTCGCAAGCGCGGGCGGCTGGTGCGAGCTGCGAATCCGTATTTTGGGTCGTCGGTCCCACGGCGATTCTTGCCTACTGTGCCGGTGGGATTCCCGGCGCGTTCTTCATGGGCAAGCCGAAACGATTCATGCTCACGGACTTCATCGACGGTGTGGTTTACGGATTGATCACCGCCGCCACATTCGGCTGGCTCTGGCCGGCGGCATAACGAAAGGTTGAACGATGAATGACTCCGCCGAGACGCCGATGACAAGAGGCGGCATGGCTACGGTTTACGTCACCGACATGGATCGGGCGGTCCGGTTCTACACCGAGACACTCGACCTGAAGCTGCAGCACCGCGCGGGTGACTACTTTGCGACCATCGATGCCGGTGGATTTCTCATCGGGCTGCATCCCCAAGGACCGCACAGTCCCACGCCGGGTACTAGTGGTTCGATCCAGATCGGGCTGAACGTCGCCCGCTCGATCGACGACGTTGTCGACGAAATGAAGCGACGCGGCGTCAACTTCCGCGGCCCGATCATAGACGACGACCCCGTAAGAATCGCGTTTTTTGGCGATCCCGACGGCAACGATCTGTATCTCTGTCAATACAGCGGACCGGGCGGATCGTAGCGAAGGCCAACCCCTCTCGACGGCCGCTCGGCGCATTTGAACGGCGTACAGTCGCCAGGCGGCGTTTCGCGCGGGCCCGGAGCGACCCGATCCAAAAATGATACGACCCCATCTCATCGCGAATCGGCCGATCCGCGCTACTGACTAATTAACGCGGCGACGGCACCGGCGGGGTCCCTGATGACGCAGAAGCGGGCCTCTCCCATCGCTCTGGGGCCGTCGATGATTTCGCCACCTTCGGCTTTGCATCGTTCGGCGCACGCATCCGCATCTTCGACGGCAATGTAGATCAGCCATTGCGGAGGTAGATTGGCGTTGGTGCCTTGGGCGTGACAGATGCCCGCGGCGGCCTCTCCGGTGCCCGCGGCGATCATGTTGAAGTCCTCATATTGGCCCATATTGACGGGCTCCGATTTCCAGCCGGCGACTTCGCTGTAGAACTGCCGAATCTCGTCCGCGTTCTCCACGGTGAGGTCCTGCCAGCAGATTTGACCGATCTTGGGCTGTTCCTGCTCACTCATGATTGCGTTTCTCCGGGTCTGGGAATCTCACCCGCGCGGCATGTCCTTGACATTCGACGCGTGTCGCATGCTACCAGAGTCCGGGGACAAGCCGATACCGCACGCGACCGGCGTAGTCGACGTAGCCGTCCAGATGCTCGTGGAGGAAACGATCCTCGATGATGGCTCTTCGTAGAATCAGACCGAGCGCCGGCACCAGCGGTATCATGGAATACCAAGACCCGAGCGCCGGTCCGCTGGCCATCATCCAGTAAAGAACCGCGGCGTAACCGGGATGGCGAATCCATCTATACGGACCCGATGTGACAACGTGATGGCCTCGCTCCTCCTGAATACGCACCACCGGTGAAAAAAAACGGTTCGTGCGGACCGCCCACGCGGAAAACGCGATCGACACGATAATCTCCATCAGCGCTACCACTTGAACCGCCACCGGCAATCGTCCGCCCCACTCGTAGCGACCGACATCCAGCCCGGCGACCACAAGATGACCGATGAAAAAGGGTAAGATCACCGCACGTAAGTGGCGGTCGATTCCGCCGGGCCCGGGACGAACGCGTTCGTTTCGGAGTTCCGGATCCATCTGAGAAACGACGACGATTCCGCCGACGCCCATCACGGTAAGGCATGCCCAAAAGAACGGAATATCCAGTCGTCCCGCTGAAACGAAAAGCGCACAGCCGAGTACAACCAACCCCAGCATACTTTGCAAAGCGAGTTTCCACATGGATCAATGGCTACCACAGATCGTCGTTTTCGCCAAGCCGGATAGGCGGGAAGGGCAGATCGACGTTCAACGAGGGGGGCATGGGTCACGGCGCGCCGGGATTGGCCCGTATCCCGTTCACGAACAGCACGGGCAAGCTGGCGCTTGGCCATGCCACCCGCAAGTACATGCGTGAAGCTCTAGGTCTTCGGCGGTTTGTCGGGCAGCATCGTGGTCAACCGGTCTTCGCCTCGTTTTCGCATTTGCTCTCTGATGCGCACGGCGTCGGGTGTGTCGTCCATGCTGAACGCGATGGTCGAGTGACCAAGGCTGATGATGTCGCCGTCATGGAGTGGCGTGTCCTCGCTGATCCGATTCCCGTTTACGGAAACGCCGTTGTGGCTGTCGAAGTCTGCTGCGAAGTATTTGTCGTCGTCCGGATTGTGCTTGATTTGCAGGTGCATACGCGAGACTTCCGGGTCGAGAAGTTGAAAAGTGCACTTCTCATCACGCCCAATCATGACGACTCGGTGGTGTTCCAGTGCGAACGTCGTGCCGCTTGCCGGACCGTCGGTTATCAATAGCGAAGCCATTTTCGAATCTCCCATCCTGGACTAATAAATGCCCTAAATCGCTGCTCGGCGTCAGTATCAAATGACGTCATCCGGCCATGAGCCGACCATCCTATCAAATTCGTCTTCTGCGCCAAAACGCTGGCACCGAGGGGACTCCAGCAAGAATAAGGAACGCCGTGACGGGCCTTCGGTAGCGGACCATCGCCCCTGCGGACTGAGGTACGATTCGGCCGCACGTGTGGCCCTGGGAGTATCTAACTGTACGCCGGTACGCTGATACCCCCACGGCTGAATTTAGCCTGTCTCATTATCGGACGGTGCTTCCGGCGCGGAAATAGGCCCAAACTGAAAACTTTCGCAAAGTCATGGCTGGCGGACACCGATCACTTGTCGTAGAATCACGCGTTCCCCACTTTCCGCAGCGTGCGGAGGGCGAACGATTTGTCAGTGAAAGGAGTGAGGCGGCGTTGATCAAGATCCGACCACGAGGTAACGAGTCCATCCAGCAGATGTTGAAACGTTTCAAGCGCATGTGCCAGCGCGAAGGGCTGACACGCGACATGAAGCGCCACAGCTACTACGAGAAACCTTCCGAGCGCAAAAGACGCCAAACCCGCAAGGCCGCCCGCAAGGTCGAACGCGACGACCTGCCGCTACCGGGCCGTCGATAAGCGTTTCAGTTCCGAAGACGATCGCCTGCCGCGGGTAGCGTCAGATCGTTCCTGCGGGAACATCAATTCCTTGCCATGGGTCGCGTTGCGCCGACACCGACTTTGCCAGTCGCCGCAATAACGTAGTCGTCCCTCGCGACGATCTTCCATCCAGCCCAAAGATATCGCCCTGGATCTGCGCTTTCGCGACGTTCGGGGCAATCGCGCATCGCTTGACATTCCCCAACCTCGCCCCAAGATCGACTACCGATGGTTCTCGGTTGGTGGGTATTCGCATGACTGAACGCATAACGATTCGCACGCGCGGGCAGGGGCTTCATGAAATCACGCGCGAGGTGCAAGCCGTCGTTGAACACGGCGACGTGGTGGATGGCTTGTGCACCATTATGGTGCAACACACCTCCGCCAGTCTGACGATCCAGGAAAACGCCGATCCCTCCGCGAGGCGAGACCTTGAAGCGTGGCTGTGTCGCACGGTTGCGGAAAACGATCCGCTCTACACCCACACACAAGAAGGGCCGGATGATATGCCGTCGCACATCAAGGCGGCTTTGACCTCGACCACGCTTTCCATTCCCATTATCGAGGGTCGCTTGGGGCTCGGCACGTGGCAAGGGATCTATCTTTGGGAACACCGCCACAAAGGAACGCCGAGGAATTGTCTGGTTCATGTGGGACCGTGAATCCGCCGGCGGCGCGACGTTTTTCCCCGGGTTCAAGAGTAAACTTCCAACGATACGTGATGGTGGCAACGAAATGATCGATTTCGATTCGTTACGAGCGCGGTTGCGGCAGGCGGTGGCCGACGAGCGGGAGAACGACTGGCCGGTGAAGTCGCTCGCCGTGCTTGCGGAGGCCGGTTGCTGGGGCCACGCCGTCGCCAAAACGCATGGCGGGGCGGGCGCCACGCCGATCGATCAACTCCGTACCTACGAAGTCGTGGCCTCGGCGAGCTTGACGGATGCGTTGATCCTGACGCAGCACGACGGCGCGTGCGAACTGCTTGGCGATTGCGACAACGCGGAACTCGCCGCACGCCTGCTTCCCGAGTTCGCCTCAGGCGAGGCCTTGACCACGGTGGGTATCAGTCAATTGACGACCTCACGCCGCGGGGCGGGACCGGCCATGACGGTCGTTACAGAAGGAAACGACTATCTACTCACAGGCGTGATGCCCTGGGTCACCAGTGCGAAGTATGCCGACCATATCGTCACCGGGGGCGTGCTGGACGACGGGCTACAAGTCCTGGCGTGCGTGCCGACCGGCGGTCGCGGGCTCGTCGTTTGTGAGCCGATGGAGCTGATGGCCCTGACCGGTAGCTATACGAGTGAGGTCCGCTGTGAAGGGTTGCGCGTGCCACGCGATCAGGTGATGCGTGGTCCGACGGGTCGCGTGCTCGCACTTCGAGCCGCGGCCAAGCCGTTATCCGTGTCGGCCGTGGGAATCGGCGTGGCCGGTGCGATTCTCGATGCGTTTTCTGATAAGATGAAATCTCTGCGGGGTGCCGACGGGATATTGAATGGTGACATCCCGTCCGCGTATCAATCCGTGCGCGCCCGGCTATACGATGCCGCGGACGTTTTACACGATCCGCAGGCCGAAATACCGTCCATGGAAATCCGCGTGGCGGTCAACGATCTTGTCGTACGACTGGCTGTCACGCTTATGACGCTGGCAAAGGGAAGCGGTTACCTGGCGGATCGCCCGGCGGCGCGGCTGTTGCGGGAGACTATGTTCTTCCTCGTTTGGTCTGCGCCACCGGCGGTGCAGACGGGGACCCTCCGGGCGCTGTGGGACGGCTATTTAAGATCCGAATCGTAGCCTATGGTCTTGTGGCATACGTCTCGGCCGTCGCAAGCATGCAAACCAGCTTTGGGACCGGATGCCACGCCTTTCAGGACGCCACTTCCCTCTTGGAATCAAATCTAAAGAAAACTTTTCCACCGGCAAGAAGCAATAGCGCAAGAACGACCAAACTCCATGCCGAAGTCGTCGGGATGGCGTTGTCGCATTCGGGACCGAAGACGGCATCATCAACGCCTCGACACCGGTCGCACACACCAAAAAAACCATCGCCATCCGCATCGCCGTCACACGAAGCGTCCTCGGAGCCTCCTACGCCACCCAAGGCCGCACAAGCTTCTTGCCCTGTGTTTACACACTGCCCATCGGCGAGGCAACAGAATCCATCGCAGACATCTCCGACTCCATCGCCGTCGGCGTCGAGTTGATCTGGATTTACCAGATCCGGGCAATTGTCGCATTCATCGCCGACGCCGTCATCGTCTTGATCTTCTTGGCCTGGATTAGAAACGAACTCGCAGTTGTCGGCAGGACTCACGATACCATCGTCGTCGTCATCCAGAATGTAACCGAGACTAATGTTTGCCGGAACGACTGCCCCAAGAAGGGAAACTTGAAAATCGGTTGTACCTCGGTAGAAACGCTCCACGGTGACGAACGTATATGCCTTGTGACGAACCAGATCTATTTCGAATGTGCCCAATGCTTCATTCGTGACTTGCAGTACGGCAGTCCCCATGTAATACGGAGAGGTTCTATCAGCGGCCAAATCGAACTCCGCTACGCGCTCGTCCGAGATTCCGACCCATATCCACGGGTCGAAGAAATTAATGAAACAGCTGCAGAAGCCGGCTTCAATCATCGCATCCTGCCGCGAATCGTCTATGTAGAGGGCGGCCCGCGAGTCGCACTGATTCGTGTGATCGCACACCGACACTTCACAGGAGCATGATCCTGGAAATGAACCGGCGAAGTCCGCACAGTCATTGAACTCGCCCGGGATGCTGGTGTAGCCGCAGAAGCAGTCCTCATCAACATCGCAAGGTAAGCGAGCCACGCGAAATCCGGGGAATGGTGTGCCGTTGCCAAAAGTGGTTGGGCGAAGCGTCCATTGATAAAACAGTGCGCGCGGGAAGGGTATGCATTCGATGGGCAGGCACTCTTGACTTGGGCCGCAATCTTTATCGCCGGCGCAAGCCAAGCCGGTTCCGCCGCAACGCGTACCGATACAATCCTGAGCGCTGACCGAACAGATCGGCCCGTTTTCGCATCGTCCCACGTCCGGCGCTGTGTCCCAGCCATCCAACGTGACTTCGAAGTCAATAAAGTCTCCTCGCAGTGCGATACCTTCCGGAAGGTTCTGTGTCGGACATGCGGTACCGCATTTGGGAACCAGGTCGGGACCGTAAACTTCTTTGACCCATACGCGGAAGACCGCACACTCGCCCGGCATCGGAATACCCTCACAAACCCGATTGCCGCAAGTATCGTTTTCCGTACAGGCTCGACCATCATCGCATGGGATCGAATTCGCCACGCCGCCCTCGCAAGCCCCCTCCACACAGGCATCTTCGTCCGTACAAGGATTACCGTCATCGCACGGCGTACCGGTCAGGGGTGTTTCCATGCAATCGCCGTCAATGCATGTACTGTTCGTGCATGGATTTCCGTCGTCACAAGGGCCGGCGATCGGCAGGCCTATACATCGGCAATCGATCCACATATCATCCACAGTACAATCATTGCGGTCGTCACACTCGGCATTGTTTGGCGTGCCTGCGCACTCACCGTCAGCACACACATCCGCATTTGTACATGATGCCAAGTCGTCGCAAGTCGCAGTGTTCGGCAGGCCGATGCAAACGCCATCAGAACAGAGGTCATCCGTACAAACGTCTCCGTCGTCGCATTCCGCGTCGTTGGGCGTAGGTTCACATGTGCCATTTGCACATAACCCATCCGTGCAAGGATTTCCGTCATCACAGGGCACCGTATTGTTCACGAACGTGCAAACACCGTTCTGACAAGAGTCATCCGTACAGTCGTTCGCATCGCTGCAAGCGTGATTCCGCGCGCACGGCGAGGGATCAATCGCCAGGTCGGATTTCGCAACGCCTTCGACGATCAACACCCTGTTGGTGCCGTCGAGGTCTGCCCTAAGAATCGCGTCCGCAGCCTCAAAATCGCCGCTGCCTAGCCAGTACATGTGCTGAGAAACTGCGTCGACGACGATTGGGTGGGGGTTCTTAGCGTTCGCACGAATCGTCTCGATACTCGTTCCGTCCAAGTTGGCTCGGAGGATTCGATCAGACCCACGATCTACCCAGTAGATTTTCGACGACTGCTCTTCCACGAAAATTCCGGAGGGCACGAAGAGTCCGAGAACGACGTCTTCCACGTTCGATCCGTCCAGGTTGGACCGTTGGATGCGGTTTCCCGCTTCATCCGCCCAGTAAATCTTGCCGGCCGCTGATGCCACAGCAAGCGCAACAGGTCCTCCAATCCCTGAAACGACCAAGGTGAGGTTCGTCCCTGCTAAGTCAGCCGAATTGATGCTGCCGTTTGACGCATCGATCCAGAAGAGTGTGCCGGTTGCCGTATCCAGCGCTAGTTGCGTCGGTTCAACGATGCCCGTCGTAACGACATCTTCAAGGCTCGACCCGTCTAGATTGCTACGTCGAATTGACCGGCTAATTCGATCCGTCCAATAAACCTTTCCGCCGACCAGATCCAATGCGATTCCGACCGGACCAAAGTTGTCTGTGGGTTCGCCGAGAAAAATGTCCTCCACGGAAGTTCCGTCGAGGTTGGCTCGCTGTACTTGGGCCGAAAATGGATTCGTCCAATACAGTTTTTGGCCTAGGGTTTCAGATTGCCCCAAGGCAAGCACTGCGGATAGACCGATGATTCTACGCGTAGAGATGATTCGCATCTGTCTTTCCTTCCTCCATTGAAACGATCGTCGCCCGATCGATCGGAACCCTCGGTAAACCGGCCGACCGATCCAAGATACCCATGCCGCACACCTCCGAGCAACCTGCGGACCATGATACAGAATACCGACCTTACGATTCAAGGTATTCTGTGAGATTTGCGCACGAGATCGGAGTTTTGCCTCCTCCGCAGAATCTGTGGTAGCACGAATTGTTCCTTCGTTCTGAAAACGCTGTTTTTGGGCCGCTGACGGCGTTCCTCTGCCGGTCAGCGAGGCGGCAAACTGGTACCAAGTTTCCGGGGCAGTGCAACACCAATACTCAGCGGCTGTTTCGCCTGCGGACGGGCTCCCCGAGGTCGGAGCCGTCTGAGGCTTACACAGATTCTGCGGAAGAGCCGGAGTTTTTGGTGCGTTCGGAACGCGATGTCCGTTGCTGCGGGATCGCCGGATCCACCATAAGGGCACATCGTTCGTGCCACGGCCACCGGGGGACACCGAACCGGGCCTGTGCCCCGAGAACCTACACTTCATTTCTTGGCGATCGAAATACTATTGTCGACCGAGGGAGGATAAGGTGAAGATGCGTAAGTTGTCGGGCGGCAAGTCGAGGACGCGAAACATGGTGTCGACGACCGGACGTAGCGCTTCCGACGGAAGAACCATCGACCGAATCTCGCCGGATTCGTGGTGTACGGTTTTAAAGGTGACCACACCGGTTTCAGTCGCTCGGGCTTGCTGGAGGAAACGGTCCCAATCGGCCGCGAGCACCGGTCGCGCGAAGTTTGCAAGAACGAAGACCGGCGCGTTCGGATCGATACTTAGTATGGGCTGAGATTCGACCCTCGTGCCGACCCATCGTCGCACCTCGATACCGGAGTGGTTCTCGATTGGCGACACGGCACGCAAATAATCCGGTAGATCCTCCTCGAAAATGCCGACGCCAGTCGGGTTTTGACGGAAGATTCTGGGGCGCCCGAAGCGGTCGAGAGACGCGCCCATGACCACTTCGATTCGTCCACCCCGCGGGATGCCCAGGAACGTGTCCACGCCAACCGGCTGACGATACCAGTTGATCTGCCAGTGATTGGCCAAACACGGCGCAAGCCAGCGCGGGCCGATGGTCTCCGGTTCTCGGTCCAGCGAGCGAGTCAGGGCCCCCCAATCCGGAAGCATCATCGCCCTTGTTTGCTGGTCCAATCTAGCGTACGCCGTGGCCGACACGCCCACAAACGCCGCCGCGACCGTGGCCGTCACCAGGGCGATGTGCGTGCGGGCCGTGACCCAGTGGATGAATTTACATCCGCCGATGGCGAACACGATGGCCATTGGCCCGATCAGGTAGCCCAGGTTTCTGCTAAAACCCGGTGAACCACGGGCGATGGTCCAGGCGAGCGGGGCGATCACGGCGGCCGCAATCGGCCAGGTCCACCACCCGACGTGGGACCGCCTCAGCGCAGCCGCACCGATCAGCACGAGCACAAGCATGCCGGCGGGCGCGGGCGCAAGATCTGCGACCAGCCTCGTCAGCCAATGCCAAACATCTTGCAGATTCGACAGGTCCGTTCCGAAGTTCTCGGCCGTGTAGGTCAGTAAGTGCATCCGGTCCACCGTGAACACGGTCATAATCCCGAGCAGGGCGACGGCGATGACGACCAGCCCGGTGCGGGCGGCAGGGCGGAGGCTTCGAATCTCGACATACTTCGGCAAAACACACGCCGACACAACCAGGACCGGCAAGACACAGAATATCCAAGCCGTATAGACGGTAAGAGACAGCCAAATGGCACAAACTGCCACGGCGACGGCTCGTGGCCAGCGATCCGGGCGGCGGCGATAGTATTCCAGCAGTACAAGCAAGAGCGGCACCAGGGCGAGGGCCTCGGCGTAAGCGCGGGCTTGCGCGCCATAGAAAACATGGTGCGGCGAGAGGGCGATGAACCACGCCGCCAGGCATGTCCCGACGACACTTCGCGTCGCCAGCCACGCCGCCCACGCGGACAGCAGAATGGCGGCCATCGAGAAAAAGAGCGGCGCGACTCGGCCGGCAAACGGCGTCGCCCCGAACAGGTGCATGGTCAGGTTCGTCCAAAATCCGGTCGTCGTGTGAAGGGCGGAAGGGTACTTCGGTATGTGCACGCTGCGCAGGGCACCGTTGTATAACGACCAACGCGTGGGTTGGAACGCGGCGGCTTCGGCTTCGTTGGTCGCGAGCCCACACAGGCCTGTGAATCGCACCAAGAGTGGGATTTCGTCACATTGCCAGAGCGTGTCGCGTGCGAGCTCAACGCGTAGGCCGCACGACGCGAGGACGACGAGCGCCGTCACGATTACGATGGGCAGGGCGACGATCCGGTGTCGATGGGCCGCAGGCGCCGCCGCGGATGCCGCGCCACCGTCGGTTTTCGAGTCGCCGGCGATAATCCTACCGGTCAAGGTCGTCATAGAAATGTATCGGATTATCGGGCGTAAGGGTGAAATAGTGGTTCGGGCGACTACAGGGGCTTAGCGCGGCCTAATTGGCCGCAGCCAAACAGACGTGCATGGGAATCTTTCCTCACAAGACCTTCGATCGATGACACCGCGCAGAAGTCGAAAGCCGGGTGCCACCTATATGAAGCAGGAAGTCAACAGACATTCCCTGCGACGCGCCCTTTTTTCTGGTTCTTCCTCCAAATCTGTGGAACGGTTTCATGATATGACGTGATGCCTCGGCC
>JADFIX010000896.1 GCA_022566435.1 Planctomycetota bacterium | reverse complement strand
ATTGGAAATGGCGGCACCGCTTCACGCCTGCATTTCGCAGTTGGAAAGTGCGCCATCCGTCATCCGATCGAGACAGTCTCGAACAAGTATTCCGGACGGAGTTGCGCGCCATGTGGATGGATATGGCGGCGTTTACAAGATCAGCGCAAAGTGATGCCGACGTCGATGTCGCGGGGTTGCAGCGACGCGCCCGTGAGATCTACGACCGTGTGATGCGCATCCACAAGATCGTTTCGATTCGTCGCGGTTTCCCCACGACGGTGAAAGAGGAAAACATTGCGCACGCGCTCGTGACCGACTTGAACACACAAGAACAGATTGCGGCCAGAGAAATTTTCGCGCGATACCCCTGGGCGCACGTCGAGCCTTCTTCTCGACGGCAGGTGATGTCCGGCGGCGCGCCGTTCGCCCATGTGCTGGGTCGACTGGGTAGAGTCGATGCGCAGGTCGTGGCGTCCGATCCGAACGTGGATGATCCTTTTGGGCGATACCTTGGCAGCGAGTCGGTGGGTGTGTCCGGCGTCGAATTCTCGGCCGAGGGCTTGCTTCGCGGTCGGCGCGGACAGATCACCAAAGAGCGTGACGGAAGTTTGATCGAATTGATAGAGCCGCAGCACGGTCAGGACATTTACCTTGCCATCAGCTCCGACTTGCAGCGGCGGCTCTACCTCCTGTTGGGCGACACCGTCCGCCAGACTCCCGCGTCGTCCGGCGGGGCGATCGTCGTTCTCGACGTGTCCACCAGGGAAACGCTGGCGATGGTCTCTTATCCGTCCTACGATCCGAATCGATTCGATGAACGATACGCGGTTCTTCGGGATGACACACAATCGCTACCGCTGCGTTTTCGCGCCGTGTCGAACCAGTACGCACCCGGTTCAACCATCAAGCCCTTGGTGTGTCTTGCGGGCCTGATGTCCGGGCGGATCGATCTCGACACCCGCGTGAACTGCAGCGGCTATCTAAATCCGGAACACCGGACGGCGTGGCGATGCTGGGAGATCCACGGTACAGGCATGCGTATGGCCCATGGCCCCGTAGGTGTGGTCGATGCACTGACCGGCAGCTGCAATGTCTTCATGTATCATCTGGGCGATACGTTGGGGGTCGACCGCCTTTGCAATGCGTTCCACATGGCGGGTATCGGCAGAGAAAAGGGCACCGGGCTGGGCCTTCGAGAAGAAGCATGGGGGATTAATCCGACACCGAGCTGGTTGGCGACCCATCGCAATACTTCCGTTTTTCCCGCACACGCGCGGAATTTCGCCATCGGGCAGGGGGAGCTGCTCGTCACCCCGGTGCAGCTCGCCAATTTGATGGCCACCTATGCTTCGGGGAGATACCGCCCGCTTACGTTGGTCGGTGGTGGTCGAAAGACGCCGGAGTGGCGGCTTCCTGTCACCGACGAACAATGGCGGGCGATAAGGCAGGGCATCTACGGCGTGGTGAACGATCCCGGCGGCACGGCCCACAAGTATGCCCATTTTGAGCACGATCGATACGTTTTGTGCGGAAAGACGGGCAGTGCCACCGCCCACCCCTGGCCCACGGCGTACGATATTCCGTATGAGGATGAGTACGGTGAACACTGGATCGCCACGATACCCGCAGGTGCGTCCAAGCCGGCCATCGAGCGATTCGAGCGACAGGAGCCCCGCGCGACTTTTGATCCGTCAGCCGTGACCGTGGCACGCCGTTGGCCGCCCGAACCGCCGGTGGATGGCGGCAATCACTCACACGCATGGTTCGGCGGGTATCTTCAGCAGGTGGACGGACGGGGCGATCCCGATTGGTCGCAAGAGCCGCGCATCGCCTTTGCCGTGCTGGTGGAATTCGGCGGAAGCGGCGGTCGCACCACCGGTCCGCTTGCCAAACAAGTCGCCCGAGCGGTGATCGAAGTCTTCGGTGATCAGCTCGAAATCCACCACGATCATCAGGAGGAGAAGGGATCGTGAAACGTACGGCCCTGGGCCTCACACAACCCGGATGGGCGATTCTCGCATCCGTCATGATTCTGCTGTCGATGGGCATCGCGAGTATCTATGTGACCGATACGCACTACGTGGTGGGCCACGATGGTCCACGGAACGCCGTCAAGCAGTGCGTTTTCGCATTCGCGGGGATGATTTTGGCCGCCGTAATTTGGTTTGACATCGTCCGGCCCCACAAACCCCAGCCGGGCTTTCCTTTTGCGTTCAATGGAAGGACATTCCGACCACCGGGAACGCGCGGTTGGAGGACTACAAAGGAAGGCATGACCCGTGCGATGCGAGCAGACCGATTTAGCGCGAGCAGCAAGTCTCTTAGCCTCATTCGATACGCCGCAGAAGCAC
>JADFIX010000895.1 GCA_022566435.1 Planctomycetota bacterium | reverse complement strand
CCAAAGCCAAAGCCCCGAACGCCGCTGGGACGCTCGGGGCCGGCCGCCGAAGGTCATTCATATCGAACTCTTCGTCCTCGTCGTCGTCCTAGTCGTCGTCGCAGGGGGGCAGCACCGATGGGAATGCGGTGGCGAAGGTGTTCCCGCTCCAGCAGTTCTTCGTTCCCGAGCCATCCCACAACAGGTCCACGCCCGGTAACCCGATCGGTGGCGGCGAGGCGCCATTTGTAGTCACGACGTTGTTCTGGACCCTCACCCCGTCCGGGTTGGGCTCGATGTCGGCAAAAGCCTCGGGCGGTAGCCCGGCAAGCGCACCGAGCAGCAGCTCGCCCAGAAAGCGCTGGCCTACGGGTTTGACGGTCTCCAACTCGACGGGAACGACCCCTTGTCGGTTTATGTCGGGACAAAGGAAGCCGTCGATCGAGCCAAGTCGGACGGCGGACCGACGTTGATCGAGGCCGTCACCTACCGGCTCGGCGTACACACGACCGCCGACGATCCGACGAAGTATCGCAAAAACTCAGAGGTGGAGAAGTGGGAGAAGCTTGAGCCCATCCCGCGTTATCGGCAATACTTGGTCGATCGCGGCTTCTTGGATGACAAGCTGATCGAGGAGATCGAAAAAGACGTCTTGGCGGAGGTCGCCGCGGCGGTCGAACGTTACGAAGCCTCGCGCGATGTGGATCCGCTGGACTGTTTCAATTACATGTACGCCGAGTTGCCGCAAGAGCTTATCGAGCAGCGAGAAGAATTCAAGGCCGCACTTGCGAAAGAAGGCTTCGGTCTGGGACACTAGCGCGATTCAGAACTGCGACGTGAAAAACGGGAGTGATTGATGGCTCTAATGAACATGGTCTCGGCATTGAACCTCGCGATGGATGACGCCATGCGCGAGGACGACACCGTCGTCCTGCTTGGACAGGATATCGGTGTCGACGAGGGTGTGTTCCGCGTCACTGCCAAACTGCTCGAGCGTTACGGGGACCGCCGCGTGATCGACACGCCGCTCGCCGAAGGGGCTATTGTCGGCGGCGCTATCGGCATGTCGATCTATGGGCTTCGGCCGGTAGCCGAAATGCAGTTTTCCGGATTCGCCTATCAGGGTTTTCACCAAGTCGAGCAGCACATGTCGCGGTTCAGGAATCGCACACGCGGGCGGTTCGGCATTCCCATGGTGATCCGCATGCCCTACGGCGGCGGCATCCGCGCCGTGGAGCACCACAGTGAGAGCCGCGAGGCGTACTACGCCCATACTCCCGGTATTCAAATGGTGATTCCGTCCGGGCCGAGAAACGCCCGAGCATTGTTGCTCGAGTCGATCCGCCATCCGGATCCGGTCATTTTCTTCGAACCCAAAGCCGTCTATCGGTTGTTCAAAGAGGAGGTTCCCGACGAACCGGAAGCGATGCCCCTGGGCAAGGCGCAGGTTGTACGCGAGGGTACGGATATTACGTTCATCGCATACGGCGCTATGATGCGACCCGCGCTCGAGGCCGCCGACGACTTGGCGGATGTCGACAACGTGTCGGTCGAAGTTGTCGACCTCCTGACCGTGTCGCCCATGGATACGGAAACGATCGTAGGCTCCGTGAGTAAGACCGGGCGGTGTGTGGTGATCCATGAAGGTCCCCGGCACTGTGGCATCGGGGCGGAAGTCGTCGCCCGAATCGTCGAAAACGCGCTAACGGACCTCGAAGCGCCGGTCCGGCGTTTGACGGGATATGATGTGCAATTCCCGTATTTCGCGCGGGAGCGTGCGTTTTTACCCAACGCGGAGCGTATCATCCATGCGGCCCGCGACGTATTGGAATTTCAGTGTTGATCAAACGCAACGTCCACCGTGACGAACTGGTGATGACCAGGCCGCGGCTGGATTCAATGGGAGCGGTCTGATTAGGCTCGGAGCATGCTCATGTCCAGGCAGTTCATTTTGCCCGATCTCGGCGAAGGAATTTCCGAAGCGCAGATTATTCGCGTTCTGATCAAGGAAGGCGACATGGTGGCGGAAGATCAATACCTCATGGAGGTGGAGACGGACAAGGCCGCCGTGGAAATTCCGTCGCCTTACGGCGGAATTGCGCAGAAAGTGCACGTCGAGGAGGGCCAAACGGTCAACGTAGGCGACGTGATCGTTACGTTTGACGGTGGTAACGGTAATGTGGCGGCACCAAAGGCAAAGCCTGCCGAAGCGCCTTCGAAAAAAACAAGCGCCGCGAGGGCACCGATCGCGGACGTCGCATCGACCGCCCCGCCGATGATCGGCGAGAAATCCGGCGTCTCCGCCGCCCCCATCGTTCGCAAGCTTGCCCGTGAACTGGGTATCGATCTTGCAACGGTTCAGGGCTCCGGCCC